>JACMNP010000170.1 GCA_014378495.1 Methylotenera sp.
ATCACCATTAGAAGTCAAAAAAGCGTGGATTGCGCGCAAGGCCAAGAGTAAAGGTTTATAACGATAGATAGCTAAGTAGCAAACAGCTATAGAGTGATGACATATTAGGCAGTATGGTAAAATCCACTTAGAAAATATAAGTATAAGATTTTATGTCTACAAGTATGTTTAAAAATCACTCAAGGAATTGGTATGGCAGGTCATAGTAAATGGGCAAATATTCAGCATCGTAAAGGTCGTCAAGACGCAAAGCGCGGCAAAATCTTCACCAAAATCATTAAAGAAATCACTGTTGCAGCCCGCTTAAGCGGTGGCGACATCACTATGAACCCACGATTACGTGCGGCAGTCGCAGAAGCCAAAGAAGAAAACATGCCTGCTGACAACATCACTCGTGCCATCAAGAAAGGTACTGGTGAATTAGAAGGTGTGAACTACGAAGAAATTCGTTATGAAGGGTACGGCATTAACGGCGCAGCGATTATCATTGATTGTTTAACCGATAATAAACAACGTGCAGTGGCAGATGTACGTCACGCACTCACTAAATTCGGCGGTAACTTAGGCACAGATGGCTCCGTCGCGTTTATGTTCAAACATTGTGGCAGTTTGCTTTATGCACCAGGTACCTCTGAAGACAAAGTGATGGAGATTGCGCTAGAAGCTGGCGCAGAAGATATTGTCACCGATGAAGATGGCAGTATAGAAGTCATCACCCCGCCAAATGATTTCATTACCATCAAAGAAGCCATGGAAGCTGCAGGTTTAAAAGCAGTACTGGCTGAAGTGACCATGAAACCAAGTAATGAAACGGTATTTTCTGGCGATGATGCAGTAAAAATGCAAAAGATTTTAGATGCATTAGAAGATTTAGATGATGTGCAAGATGTGTACACTACTGCGGTTATTGAAGACTAAAACTCGCCATCATGAAGGTCAATTACTTTCTTAACTCAATCAATGATTCTCTAACTGGAATGACGACTTAAGTGACGATTACTAGAATCTTAGGCATTGACCCTGGGTTGCGTTTGACAGGTTTCGGCATCATCGAAAAAGTGGGCGAGAAAATCACTTACATTGCTAGTGGTACGATTAAAACCGCCAGTGGTAAAAAGAATAAGGTGGAGGGTGAGGATGATCGTGAGGAGCTCCCCGCTAGACTCAAAATTATCCTTGATGGCTTGTTTGAGGTGATTGATACCTACCAGCCGAACCAAGTGGCGATTGAGAAAGTTTTTGTCAACGTAAACCCACAGTCCACTTTATTATTAGGCCAAGCGCGTGGCGCCGCCATAAGTGCTGCTGTGATACGCAATTTATCGGTGGCAGAATACACTGCGCTACAAGTGAAACAAGCCGTAGTTGGTAATGGCCATGCGCAAAAAGAACAAGTACAAGAAATGGTGAAGCGCTTACTTAAATTACCCGCCGTGCCTAAGCCAGATTCTGCAGATGCGTTAGCTTGCGCAATTTGTCACGCGCATGGTGGGCAGGGTTTGGGACGCCTTGCAACAGCTGGTTTTAGAGTAAAAGGTGGCAGACTAATATGATGAGGCAAGTACGATGATTGCAAGACTAAATGGTATTTTGATTGAAAAATCACCACCGCAAGTAGTGATTGATTGTAACGGTGTAGGCTACGAGGTTGAGGTGCCGATGAGTACTTTTTATAATCTACCAGAGCTGGGCGTTAAAATTCAGTTACTGATACATTTTGTTGTGCGCGAGGACGCGCAGCTATTGTATGGCTTTGGCAGTGAGCAAGAAAAAAGTACTTTTAGGCAATTACTCAAAGTAAATGGCATTGGTGCAAAATCGGCGCTCTCAATATTAAGTGGTGTTTCAATAGAGGAGCTGGTGCAAGCAGTGACTATGCAAGAAGTTGCCATGCTAACTCGGATTCCTGGTATCGGAAAGAAAACTGCAGAGCGTTTGTTACTTGAACTTAAAGATAAGTTTTCAACGGATGGTTTTGCTGGGATTCATTCAAATCTACCTAAATCCGCTGCTAGTGACGTACTTAATGCCTTACTTGCATTAGGTTATAACGACCGCGAGGCAACAGCAGCTACAAAATTATTGCCTAAGGATATTTCGGTGACGGAAGGCATTAAACAGTCGCTTAAAACCTTATCCAAATCTAATTAAACGCCACTCTGTAGCATATATTGAAATTAATTTTTTAATTTTTATCATATTCACACTACCTATTTCAGGGATATACAAATTACATAATTATCCCTAACATTCAAAAAGTGATGTTAATTAAAGCGCTATCCGATTGTTATGATTAAAACTAAAAGTGTAGTGCGGCTTGCGTTACTTTTATCTATTTATTATTGTAAGTTGTCTGATGCTGAGGATGTTTGGCCGCAGGTAGCCACTGCGCCACCAGTCTCTGAAGATGATTATATTGGCGATGTTCCCAAAGTATTGACTGTTTCTAGGTTGTCACAATCGCTCGCAGATGCTCCCTCAGCGGTGACCGTGATTGACCGTGGGACTATTCGAGCTTCGGGCATTGTAGATTTACCCGAAATATTTCGATTAGTGCCTGGGTTCTATGTAGGCGTTAACGCTGGTTATGTGCAAAGCACTAATCATGCAGTGAGTTACCACGGTATGACCTCCGCTTATTCTGGTTCTATGCAGGTATTAATCAACGGTCGCTCAGTTTATAGCCCTTTATATGGCGGTGTGCAATGGAGCGAATTGCCAATAGTCATTGCCGATATTGAGCGAATTGAAATCACTCGCGGACCCAATGCAGCAAGTTATGGGGCAAATTCTTTTTTTGGCGTGATTAACATCATTACGCAACAGCCTAATGAGGTGGCGACTAACAGCATTATAGCGACTCATGGAAATGGCCGTAATGAAGCTTTTTATAGACATGCAGACAAAATCGGTGATGTGAACTATCGCATCACCACGGGTTATCGCGAAGATGAGGGGATAGACGGCCGTCCAGATTTTAAACGTACACGCTTATTAAACGCGCAAGCAGATTATCGCGTGAATGAAAGTAATACCTTAGAATTTGAGTTTGGCATTGTCGATGGTGCGCGCGGTGAAGGAAACCTTGATAAAGATGATATTTTATTTTTACCCCGTACCAAGCAAATTGATAATCATTATGAGCTAGTTCGATGGCGACATAATATTAGCGATGACAGCGATTTTTCATTACAGGCATATCACTCTTATGATCGCTCAGACGATGATGCCACCTCAACAAATTTACGCCCTGTAGTTAAAGCCATTGTTCTTCAGCAGCAGCTTAGAATATTTCCTGTTGCAAGAGCAACTCGAATTGCTAATGCCGCCGCTAGAACACTGTTTGCTGACAACATTACTATTCTTAATGACGTCATCACAGAACGTAGCGACATTGAAGCACAGCATAATTTTGCGATTGGCAAAACACTTAGGGTGGTTTGGGGTGGCAGCGTTAGGCAAGACACCATGTATGCGCCGCATTACTTAGGCACGGACAAAACTGATTATTTTAACTTGGAACGGTTATTCGGACATGTGGAGTGGCAAGCACATGAAAAGCTAGTGTTCAACTTAGGTGCGATGGTGGAGCATAATGACTTTACTGGCACTGATATATCACCACGTGCAAGTATCAATTTCAAGCTTAGTCCAAATCATACCCTTAGGTTTGGGGTTTCAACGGCTTTACGTACACCAAATTACGTAGAAGAGAAATTTAATCGTCGAGTGATCGTGCCTGCTACTGTTCCACTTTTGGGTGTATTTACAGTAGATAAAGGGAATGTTGATCCAGAGCATATCACTTCTAGAGAAATTGGTTATCTAGGTAAAGTGGGACGCTTTAGTTTAGATGCTAGGATTTTTAACGATGATATTCATGACTATATACAAACAGTTAAACGTAATGATTTCATCATACCAGCAGGCTTTATTCCAGTAACAGGCAGACCAACTACCAGCCAAAATGGTGGCAATGTAGAAATAAAAGGCTTTGAAACACAAACTAAATGGCACATCAGTAAAGATACCAACGTACTCCTCAATTATACCTACGTAAAAATATACGGTGATGAAGCTGAGCTTGACCGCGATATTACGCACTCCATGCCGCGTAGCACTATCAGCGCTTTGCTCACACATCGCTTTACGCCGCAATGGGACGCCAGCGTTGCCTATTATCAAACAGGTGAAGTTGCGCAGCTTGGCGATGGTGACCCTGTCGCATTAACCAGAAGAACTGATGTTAGGTTGGCGCGCCAATTTGCTTATCACGCATGTAAAGGTGAGGCGTCTGTCGCTATGGAGAATTTATTTAATGAGCACTATCAAGAGTTTGCAGACTACAACACACTAAAAAGGCGTGCTGTTGTTAACGTCAGGTTAGATTTTTAAATAGTGTTATATATCAATGGGTAAATGCAATATTTTGGATAATTTTTCAGTGTATAAATAGTAAATTTTGTTAAATATCCCCAATAAAAATAGAAGTATTATCAATAAATTAGCCTGTTTTGTGCTGATGCTAAGTCTTTGCGTGCCTTTTTTAACACAGGCTTATACGGGCGTGACCATCGTTTTAAGTGCGCCTACGCCAGCTAATCAAGAGTTCCTTGATAACTTTAAAGATGAGCTTGTTCGAAGCAGGAATACGAGTTTGAGACTAACGGTGATTGATTTGCAAGAGGTAGAAAAACTAGTAGTAGCTGAGAATAGTGAGCTAGTGATTGCTTTAGGTGTGAAAGCATTAGAGGCTGCCAGTAAGTTGAGGCACACCACACCTGTATTGGGAATATTTACGCCGCTACCAACATTTAATAGTTTTTTACAAAGTAGTAGGCGCGATTTAGGTAATTTTAGTGCAATAGTCTTAGACCAGCCCTATACGCGACAAATGTCTCTTATAAAGACAATTCTGCCTGATGCTAAAAGCATCGGCATCATGTTAGGGCCTACATCATCACAATATGGGGAACATTTAAAGGATGACGGTGAGAAGAATGGGCTAAGTGTGTTTGAGGAAAATATTGATCAAGAGGCTGATTTAATTACAAAATTACAGAAATTATTAGATACGACCGATGCCTTGATGGCGATTCCAGACCCGTCAATTTATAATCGAGAAACGGCGCAGCCTATTTTATTTACGAGTTATCGACATTTAAAACCAGTGTTTGGTTATTCTCAATCCTATGTGCGTGCAGGTGCGCTTGCAGCAGTATTTAGTAATAGCAAACAACTGGCTAAACAAGCGGTTGAAATTGCGATTAAATCGCAACAACCGCCAAATCTATTACCTCCACCACAATCACCTACCTATTTTTCAGTGATGGTGAATTATCAAGTAGCACGCTCGCTCAACATTTCTGTAATGGATGAAGATGTGCTGTATAAAAAAATACTAGAGTTAGAGGCGGTGCAATATGAACAATATAGGCATTAAATCACGCGTTATACTTTTAGGTACTTTGCCAGCATTGCTTTTTGTGATTATTTTAGCTGGCTATACTACTTCTAATATTTTTGATACTTTAAATCAATCATTGAGTGATCGCGGGCGTATTGTCGCTTCACAATTAGCACCTGCTGCTGAGTATGGCGTTATTTCAGGTAATCGGCTGGTATTACAACGGTTAGTACAGCAAGTACTTTCTAATGAATCGGATTTAAGAACCATATTAGTAGAAGATAGTCGCGGCCAAGTACTGGCACTAAGCGGCCCAGAGCTGCCCACTGGACTAATCGCTAAACTTAAAAAAAATAATATTCAAGAAACCAAACTCACGAATGGCCTTATTGTAAGCGCGCCTATCTATAGAAGTTTAGTCGAAATTGATGATTTTAATAGCCCAGGCCGTGCAGAAACGAAAGTTAAAGGCACGGAAGAGCAACTACAAATCGGCCAAGTATATGTGCAGTTAAGTAATCAAAATTTACAAAATATCAAACAAGATCTAATTGCAAAAATTACTATAATCGGCTTATTTGGCCTTTTGCTAAGTGCGTTAATTGCATGGCGGATTGGCCGAAACATTACTAAGCCAATTCAAGAAATTGCTTATGCAGTGAATAGGGTTGGTGATGGTATGTTTGTGCAAACCATTATTGAAAACTCAAGTGGCGAATTAAAAACCTTACAAAAAGGCTTTAATTCGATGTCATCTAGCCTAAAACAAGCTTATGAAGTAATGCAAGATAAGATTGATGACGCCACAACGATGCTACGCTATCAAGCACAGCATGATGATTTAACGGGTTTAATCAATCGCAGAGAGTTTGAAGTAAGGTTAGATCGTAGCTTAAATGCTGTTTACATCAATAATGCACAACATGTATTTTGCTATATGGATTTAGACCAATTCAAATTAGTGAATGATACTTGTGGCCATGCGGCTGGCGATGAATTACTTAGACAAATCAGCGTATTACTAGTAAATAGAATGCGCGATAGAGACACACTGGCGCGCTTGGGTGGTGATGAATTTGGCTTGTTGATAGAAAACTGCAGTTTGATTGATGCCAGCCAAATTACCAATGCAATACTGAAGCTCATCCGGGATTATCGCTTTATTTTTGAAGATAAAATTTTTAATATCGGGGTTAGTATCGGTATTGTTGTGGTTAATTCTGGCTTTGAAAATATCAGCGAGATTATTCATGCGGCTGATTCCGCCTGTTATTCCGCTAAAAAAGCGGGTCGTAATCAAAGCTTTTTATTTAGCCCTGGTGATGTAGAGGTCACGCAACATAAAAGATCCGTGGAGGCTATTTCTGATATCACGGATGAAATCGATGACTCTCAGTTTGTGCTTTATTGCCAGCCTATTGTGCCACTTTCAAAGGCTGTGCCGCAGCAGCCTCATTATGAAATTTTAATTAGAAAAATCAATGTAGATGGCATCATTATGTTGCCCACTACATTTATCCCCTCGGCTGAGCGCTATCACCTCATGCCTAACATTGATCGATGGGTGATTAAAAACACTTTTATTGCGTATCGTGAGTTGTTAAATAAAAGCGCAGAAACTTGCAACTATGTATTTTCAATTAACTTATCAGGTACATCATTGGGCGATAAAAGTTTGTTAGGTTTTATCCGAGAGCAATTTTCTATTTATGCGATTCCGCCAGATCGTATCTGTTTTGAAATTACTGAAACAGCCGCCATTGTTAATTTAAAAAATACCATCAGTCTTTTTACCGCGTTGAGAGCACTAGGTTGTAGTTTCGCATTAGACGATTTTGGTAGCGGTATGTCATCTTTTACCTATTTGAAGAATTTTGATGTAGATTATTTAAAAATTGATGGTTCTTTTGTAAAAGAAATGCATCTTAATCGTATAGACCATGCAATGGTCAGCTCAATTCACAGTGTGGCAGAAGCGATGAACATTAAAACCGTCGCTGAATTTGTCGAGAATGAAATCATATTAAATGAATTAAAAGCAATAGGCGTACACTACGGACAAGGCTTGTTTTTAGGCCATCCTATAGCGGTGAAGACCTTGATAGATAATTTTTCTGTATTTACCTCACATTAATGTTATTTTCTTGACCAATGAATATAAGTAAGCAATATAAAGTTTAAACGATGATAGAAACTGACCGTCTAATCGCTCCTGCAGCTGAAAGCCCTGTAGAAGAAGCCTTAGAGCGCGCGCTGCGCCCCAAATTACTTGAAGAATATGTTGGGCAAGAAAAAGCCCGCAGTCAGTTAGAGATTTTTATTAACGCTGCACGAGGCCGTAGTGAAGCCTTAGACCACGTATTGTTGTTTGGCCCACCTGGTTTGGGTAAAACTACACTTGCCCATATTATTGCCAAAGAGATGGGTGTGAATATGCGCCAAACCTCAGGCCCAGTGCTAGAGCGGGCGGGTGACTTGGCGGCATTGCTCACTAACTTAGAGCCTAATGACGTACTTTTCATTGATGAGATTCATCGACTTTCACCTGTAGTTGAAGAGATTTTGTATCCTGCGATGGAAGATTATCGTTTAGATATTATGATAGGCGAAGGGCCTGCTGCCCGAAGCGTTCGCTTAGATTTACCACCGTTTACATTGATAGGCGCCACAACTCGTGCTGGTATGCTAACTAACCCGCTACGAGATCGTTTTGGCATTGTATCTAGGCTTGAGTTTTATACTTCAGAAGAGTTAGCACGCATTGTTCAGCGTAGCGCAGGGCTATTGGAAGTAGAAATGGTAGATACTGGTTCATTAGAAATCGCCAAACGTTCACGTGGTACACCACGTATTGCCAATAGATTACTGCGCCGTGTGCGAGATTACGCGCAAGTAAAAGGCGACGGCACAGTGTCATCAGAAATTGCTGATGCAGCCTTAAAAATGCTGGATGTAGACAAATTAGGCTTTGACGTGATGGATAGAAAGCTATTACAAGCAGTGCTGGAAAAGTTTGGTGGTGGGCCAGTGGGATTAGATAATTTGGCTGCTGCAATAGGTGAAGAGCGTGAGACCATTGAAGACGTGCTAGAGCCTTATTTGATTCAGCAAGGCTACTTAATGCGTACGCCACGCGGTAGAGTAGCCACTAGCTTGGCATATCAGCATTTTGGCTTACCCATGCCCAAACATTTGAGCAATAGTGAGGCATGGCAAGATTGAGTCAAGTAGATTTGAATGAAAAAGCCTTAAGTAAGGACGCAATTAGCCAAACATTTAGTTGGCCTATTAGAGTTTACTATGAGGACACGGATAGCGGTGGGGTGGTGTACCATGCGAATTATTTAAATTTTATGGAACGTGCGCGAACAGAGTGGCTGCGTGCACTAGGTTTTGAGCAACCCATGCTTAAAACTGAACTTGGCATTATATTTGTCGTGCATAGTATGAATATCACATTTAAAAGCCCTGCATTTTTTAATGATATGCTAGAAATTAAAAGTCAGCGTATTAAACTAGGCTTTGGCAGTATGGAATTTTTACAAACGATTATTCGCAATCAACAAGTATTGTTAGAGGCTACCGTTAAATTAGCCTGTGTAGACACTATAAATTTTAAGCCTGTGGGCATCCCTACTGTAGTAAAAAATAAACTATTAAATAACGAGTAATCAAGTGGAGTATTTATGAGTGTAGGTGTTACTGACGATATGTCGATTTTCTCGCTAGTGGCGGGTGCCAGCCTGCCAGTGCAATTTGTCTTGGCAGTTTTAATCATCACATCTTTATTTTCTTGGTGGTACATTTTTATTAAAGTGGCAGCCATCAAGCGCGCTGAAACTAATGCAGACGATTTTGAAAATGCATTTTGGACAGGCGGAGATTTAAATAAGCTATTTGAAGGCTTAACAGCGGGTCGCCGTAAGCCACAAGGCATGGCAAGCATCTTTGAAGCAGGTTTTAAGGAGTATGCGCGACATAAACAACAAGGCCGCAGTGAAATATCAGATGTGATGGAAGGCTCACGCCGCGCCATGCGTGCGGCTTATAATCGCGAGTTGGATGACTTAGATGCACATTTACCATTTCTTGCCTCAGTAGGTTCTGTAAGCCCATATATAGGTCTATTTGGCACAGTATGGGGCATTATGAATGCGTTTAGAGGTTTGTCTAATGTGGCTCAAGCAACGCTTAGCCAAGTGGCGCCTGGTATTGCTGAGGCACTAGTTGCAACGGCCATAGGTTTATTCGCTGCGATTCCTGCAGTGATTGCTTACAATAGATTCGCTTCAAGTGTTGATCGCCTTTCTGTGCGCTATGAGAGCTTCATGGAAGAGTTCACCAACATTTTGCAACGTAAGTCATGAGGGCAAAAAACGATGTCACGTACGCGTAAACGCCGCTTGATGAACCAGATTAACGTTGTCCCTTATATTGACGTTACTTTAGTGTTACTGGTAATTTTTATGGTCACTGCGCCTATGACTAATCCTGGTGTGGTTGATTTACCTAAAGTGGGTCAAGCTTTAAAACAGCCACAAGTGCCCCCTGTGGTGCTTACAGTAAAACTCAACAATAAAATTGAATTAGAAAACAAGCAGATGCCGCGTGATGAACTATTGTCAGCGGTTCGTAAAGCATTAGATAAGTCGCCTGAACGTTCAGTAGTGATTGCTGCAGATAAGAATGTTAAATACGACGATGTCATTGGCCTGATGGATTTACTAAAACAAAACAAGGTTGATAAAGTTGGACTTTTGTTAAAGCCAGCGAATTAAAGCTAGTGATTTAAAGATGCGACATAAGCGCGAAAATACCGATTCATTTAAAGCAGGCATGCTTTCGATTGGCGTGCATGCAGTACTATTGATTGCGCTATTGATTTCATTCAATTGGAAAACTACGCATCCAATCAATATTGCTGAGGTGGAGCTATGGGATAGCCTACTGAATACTGCTGTGCAAAAGCCTTTACCAACTCCAGAACCAGTAGTAGTTAAAGAAGAACCCAAACCTTTACCTAAAGTAGAGGAAAAGCCCAAAGAAGAAGTAAAGCAGGAGCCCAAGGTTGATATTGCGTTAGAAAAGAAAAAGAAAGCGCTTGAGTTAAAAAAAGAAGACGACAAAGTTAAGGCGGAGCAAGCCTTGGCGCAAAAGAAAAAGTTACTAGCACTACAAGAAGAAACGCGCCAAGATGATTTGCGAGATAAAGAGAAGTTATTGAAAGAGAGTAAAGCTAAAGCGCAAAAAGATGCATTACAAGCACTGCAACAATCGATATCTGCAGATGAAAAAACTTCAAGTAATCAGCAAGCCATCGGTGCAAAATCAGCGGCTAACGCTGGTGTAATTGGTGAGTTTCAAAATAAAATCCGTACTAAAATCCGTGGCAACGTCAATAAATCTTTATGTGGGGATGGTAATCCAGAATTGAAATTTGATATTGGGTTGCTACCAACAGGTCAACTAAGTGGTAGTCCTAAATTAATCAAATCTAGCGGAAATTCAGCCTGCGATGAAGCTGTGGAGCGCGCTATCATGGCCTCTGAACCATTACCGCTACCTAGTGATAGTTCACTATTCTCTCAATTTAGAAACCTAAAATTAACATTCCGCCCTAACGATGGAAGCTAATATTTGTCAATTTAGTGAGTAGTTTTAATGTAACAAAGTGTAAATCGTGTGGCGTCAAAATCTGATTGCAGTAGAATTTAACTAATATTTTGTAGTTTTTGTTTTTACAAACGGCAATTAATTTTTTAAATCTTAACGTTTTGAAATTTGCATTTAGCTTTTATTCAAGCATTAAACAACACATTCATAAAGACATTAAGCAGCCTATGAACCTATTTAGATTAGTCATCATTTCAGCAAGTTTTTTAATGGCATCAGCCGCTAATGCAGCTTTAGAAATTGAAATCAGTGGCGGTGGCGCACAACAAGTACCTGTAGCCATTGTGCCATTTGGAGGTGCCAATACTCAACAAAATATCAGTAGCATCATCAATGCCGATTTAAAGCGTAGTGGTTTATTTCGCGTGCTAGAAACTGGAGGTGTAACGAGCCGACCTACGGAAATATCACAAATTAAATATGCGGAATGGGCAGCATTACAAGCGCAAGCGATTGCGGTTGGTAATGTAGAAGCGATGCCTGGCAATCGTCTTAAAGTCACTTTTCAATTAGCAGATGTGCTTAAACAATCACAGCTTACTGGTATGCAATACAATATTGCGCCAAATCAGTTAAGAACCACGGCACACAAAATTGCTGATGCGATTTATCAAAAACTCACTGGTGAATCTGGCATATTTGCTAGTCGCATCGCTTATATCAATAAAACTAAGGGTCGATACGCCCTGCAAGTCGCAGATGCAGATGGTGAGAACCCATTAACAATGGTGTCATCAAACGAGCCGATTATTTCGCCAAGTTGGTCACCAGACGGCAGCAAGATTGCTTATGTGTCGTTTGAAAAGAAAAAACCAATTATTTATTTACAGTCGCTGAGTGGTCAGCGCTCAGTACTTGCCAATTTCAAAGGTAATAATAGTGCGCCATCATGGGCACCAGATGGCAGTCGATTAGCAATCGTGCTTACTTATGGCGCCAACTCTCAAGTGTATACCATTAACGCGGATGGTTCTGGTTTAAAGCCGCTTACTAAAAGTAGCGCGATTGATACTGAGCCAACATGGTCGACTGACGGAAAATGGATTTATTTTAGCTCGGACCGTGGTGGTAAACCTCAAATCTACAAAGTATCGTCTAGCGGCGGAGAGCCGCAGCGCGTGACATTTGAAGGGTCTTATAATGTGAGTCCGCGCTTCTCCCCAGATGGAAAGTCGCTAGCGATGATACGCAATGATGGCGGTAAGTTTCGAGTGGCCTTGCAAGATTTAACCAGCGGCCAAGTGCAATTGCTTAGCGATGGTGCACAAGATGAATCGCCAAGTTTTGCACCCAATGGTCGTGTGTTGTTGTATGCAACACGTGTAGGTGGTCGTGGTGCTTTAGCTGGCGTGTCATCAGATGGTCGTGTTAAGCAGCGATTGAGTGAATCTGGTGGGGACATACGTGAGCCAGCTTGGGGGCCATTAATTAAATAAACCGTTAATTTGGCATTAAGATAATATAAATTCAAAATAGTATAAATTTACATTATAAAAATATAGGTTTTATAAATAAATCACGTAATCAATACGACATTTAATTCAGTTAAGCTCATTTGGGCATTTTTTAGTAAGTTATTTTAAGTATCAGATTTTAGTATCACTTTTAAGGAGAGCAATATGAATACATTGACATGGAATAAAAAACTTTTAAGCAGTCTTGCATTAGCGCTAGTGTTGGCGGCTTGTAAGAGTACACCTATGGTTAATAAGCCTGTGGTTGAAGATAAAAGCCCTGCTCAGTCTGCTGCAGCAGAGCCTGCAAACAGTGGTGCTGATACTTCAGCGATTAAAGAAGTGAATATTGACAGTAGTGCAACTGGTAATAATCCACTAAAAGATCCAAACAATATCTTGTCTAAACGTAATGTGTATTTTGCTTTTGATAGTGACGCGGTAGCAGCAGAATTCAAACCAATGCTTGAGGCGCATGCTAAGTATTTACTAGCAAATACCAATGCAAAAATGATTTTACAAGGCAATACGGATGATCGTGGTACGAGTGAGTACAATTTATCATTAGGTCAACGCCGTTCTGTTGCAGTGAAAAAATCACTTAATTTATTAGGTGTGCAAGATAAACAAATTGAAACTGTCAGCTTTGGTAAAGAAAAAGCAACACCAGGTTGTACTGATGATGCTTGCGCTAAACTTAATCGTCGCGTAGATGTTGTCTACGAAAACGAGTAATAATTAGTTTATAAAATACTCAAAGTAATATTGAAAGATATAGTGATGATAAAAAAACTGATTCTGGCTAACTTGTTTGTAGTAATACAGCTTTGTTCTATGAATACTCACGCGGCTTTGTTCGATGACAAAGAAGCACGTAAAAAGATTCTAGATGTAGAAGCTGCGATGAATAGCCAAAATCAGGCATCACAAGCGACACTTGCTGATTTGAAAAAAAATCAACAAGCCCTTGAGCAGCGGGTAATCGCCATTGAGGCGATTACCAAAGGGCAAGTGTTAGGTGATATGCAAAACCAAATTGAAGCCTTGAAGCAAGAGGTGTCAAGACTTAAAGGTGAGTTAGAAGTAGCTAGTCATAATGTAGACGAGACTCAACAGCGCCAGAAAGATTTATATGGCGATACTGATACACGTTTACGCAAGTTAGAGGGCGGCACGCCAGCAGGACAAGCGGTAGATAGCACGGGAACAGGCACGCCAGCCGCGACAGCTACAGCACAAACGCCGAGTAAAAATACCCAAGAATATCAATTACTAGAACTTGCGAATGGCTTATCTAAAGAAGCTAAACATAAAGATGCATTTAACGCTTACGATAAATTCTTAAAAGATTACCCTAACAGTGCATTATCAGCAGATGCGCTTTACGGGTTGGGCTATTCACAATTTGCATTGAAAAACTATAAATCTGCCATTGCTACCCAGCAAAAAGTATTAGATTTGCATCCAGAAAGCCCCAAAGTGGCTGATGCGATGTTCAATATGGCTAACAGTCAGATTCAACTTGGTTTGGTAACAAATGCGAAAAAAACTTTGCGTGATTTAATCGCTAAATTCCCATCAAGTGAAGTGACACCAACAGCACAAAAACGCTTGAAAGCATTGGAAGCCATAAAATAGGGCTTAGCTAGCAAATCATCAATTTAACTAGTTTTAAG
>JACMNP010000171.1 GCA_014378495.1 Methylotenera sp.
AAACATGGTTATTAAAATCACTGGTTCACAATGGCGCTGGCAGTATGAGTACTTGGATGGTCCAGCACAAGGCATTAAGTTTGTAAGTAATTTAACAACGCCTAAAGAGCAGACAGATAAAGGTTATGAGGGTAAAAAAGATGACAATTACCTACTTGAAGTAGATAATCACCTAGTACTTCCAGTAGGCGAAAAGGTACGTATATTAATGACTTCGACTGATGTTTTGCATAACTGGTGGGTGCCACAGTTTGGTTCTTCACGTGTTGCTGTGCCTGGCTTCTTGCGGGAAACTTGGGTGCAGGTAGACCGTGCTGGTACTTACCGTGGTCAATGTAAAGAGCTCTGTGGTAAAGGTCATGGTTACATGCCTATCGTAGTAGATGCAGTCTCTGAATCTGATTACAAAACTTGGATTGTGGCGCAAAAAGAAGAGCAAGCTAAAGCTGCTGCAGGTGCTGATAAAGAGTGGACTAAAGAAGACCTTATTGCTAATGGTAAGGGTGTATACGAGAAAAACTGTGCGGTCTGTCATCAAATCACAGGCGCAGGTTTACCACCTGCATTCCCAGCTTTAACTGGCAGTAAAGTTGCAACTAGTCCGATTTTTGGTGCTGATGGTAAATATCTGAAAGATAGCCATTTAGACCGCGTGTTAAACGGTAAGGGCGTCATGCCATCTTGGAAAGCAACCCTCAACGATACAGAAATTGCTTCTGTCATTACCTATGAACGTAATGGCTTAGGTAATAGTGTTGGCGACATGCTTCAGCCTTCACAAGTTAAAACAGCGCGTCAATAAGCAATAAACGCGAAAGTAATTTTGGTATCAGTGACAGTAGTTAATAATTATTTAGTTTGAGTAATTAGGAGATAGTAATGAGCACAACAACAGTAGCAGATCATGAAGAGCATCACGCTCAACCCTCAGGGATTATGCGTTGGCTAACTACCACCAACCATAAAGATATTGGTACGATGTACCTAACTTTTTCGCTCATCATGTTTTTTGTGGGCGGTTTAATGGTGCTAGGCATTCGTGCTGAATTATTCAAGCCAGGTTTGCAATTAATGAACCCTGACTTTTATAACCAGTTGATTGGTGTACATGCACTTATTATGATTTTTGCTGCTTTAATGCCGGCAGCTACAGGTTTTGCTAACTGGATGATTCCACTTCAAATTGGTGCGCCAGATATGGCCTTGCCGCGTTTGAATAACTGGGGTTTCTGGTTGCTTCCTCCTTCTGCAATTCTTTTAACTTTACCATTTACGCTTGCTTTGTTTGGCATTGGTGACGGCGCTATTGCTACTGGCTGGACATTCTATCCGCCATTATCGGTACAAGGTGGTATCGGTGTAGATTTCGCGATTTTTGCAGTGCATTTGCTAGGTATTTCTTCAGTAATGGGTTCAATTAACATTATTGTTACTCTGTTTAATATGCGCGCGCCTGGCATGACATTGATGAAAATGCCTATGTTTGCATGGGGCTGGTTAATTACAGCATTCTTACTCGTAGCTACTATTCCTGTTTTGGCGGGTGCAGTTACAATGTTGCTAACTGATCGTCACTTCGGCACTCACTTCTTTGATGCAGCTGGTGGTGGCGACCCAATTATGTTCCAACATTTATTTTGGTTCTTTGGTCATCCAGAAGTATATATTTTGTTACTTCCAGTATGGGGTTTCATTCCACAAATTCTAGAAACATTCTCACGTAAACCAATGTACGGTTATAAAGCACAAGTATATTCATTATGGGCAATTGGTGCGTTAGCAGTGGTTGTTTGGGCGCATCACTTCTTTACAGCGGGTATGCCAGTACCAGCGTTGCTTTACTTTATGTACAGTACGATGGCGATTTCACTTCCATTAGCAGTGTTGTTCTTTTGCTGGATTAAAACAATGTGGAAAGGCTCTATGAGCTTTGAAACGCCAATGTTGTTTGCTGTAGGTTGGATTATTTTATTCGGTATCGGTGGTCTTACAGGCCTTGTACTTGCTGACGTTGCTGCTGATGCGCAATATCACAACAGTTACTTCGTAGTTGCTCACTTCCACTACACACTATTCGCTGGCGGTATTATGGGCATTATGGCGGGCACTTATTATTGGTTACCTAAAATGACTGGTCATATGTACAACGAGAAGCTGGGTAAATTGCACTTCTGGTTAACTGCAATCTCATTTAACTTGACATTTATTCCGCAGTTTTTCGTAGGTTTAGCTGGTATGCCACGTCGTATTCCAGACTACGCATTACAGTTTGCTGAATTTAATATGATTTCATCAATCGCAGCGTTTATTTTAGGTTTCTCTCAACTGCTATTCGCATATAACATTATTATGTGTGCAAAAGGTGGTAAAAAAGCTACTGATCAAGTATGGGAAGGTGCAAAAGGATTGGAATGGACATTGCCATCACCGCCGCCTTATCATAGCTTTACTGAGCAGCCGACAGTTAAATAAAGTTAATAAGTTTGGTTTGATTAATTAGCAGTAGAAATCAGGCCAAACTTAATTTGAGCATAATATGGATAATGAAGAAGCAAAGACGAAAAGTAAAAGCAAAAAAATTGGCTATATTTTAGGAGGCATTGCATTGGTTTGGTATGTACTGTCTATGTTCACCGTATGGCATCATTAGACCAAAATAAAGAGCCTAAAGATAAAGAATTAACGTCAAAACAACAGATTGATCTTAAAAATAAACGCTTAGTTAAAAAGCTTTTATGGATGGTGTTAGGGTCTTTATTGTTTGCATTTGCGCTAGTACCTTTGTACGATGTTTTATGTACTTTAACTGGTCTGAACGGTAAAACCAGCAATACTGCTGCTGTTTTATCGAAAGCAAAAGTAGATAATACACGTTGGGTGAATGTGCAATTTATTACGAGTGTAATGCCAGGCTTAGGTTGGAATTTTTACCCTAAACAATCAGTTGTTAGAGTGCATCCTGGGCAGATTGAAACTGTAATATTTGTGGCTAAGAATACCACTAATGAAGTTGTTGTTGGGCGGGCAGTACCAAGTATCACTCCAGGTATTGCAGCGGCTAATTTAAAGAAAATTGAATGTTTTTGTTTTGTGAATCAATCGTTAAAAGCAGGTGAAGAAAAAGAAATGCCGCTACGCTTTTTTGTTAGCCCTGAATTACCAAAAGATGTATCTGACATGACGCTTTCATATTCATTTTTCCCAGCAGTCAAAGAAGGCGATTGATTATACTCAGCGTACAAATATTGAGTAGTTTTAATACTAATTTAGTATAGAAGTCGATGTAAGTGTTTTAAGGTGAGGTTATGGCGCTGATTTGCCATTTTGAATTTAATATATTTATAATAAAAGCACGGGAGTGAATGCATGGCAACACATTCTAACAATCAGTACTACGTTCCGCATGGCAGTATTTACCCATCAATACTTTCAGCGGGTTTACTATCTTTAGCTTCAGGGTTTATTTTTACTGTTGCTACTGACAAAAGTAAGGAATTAGCTTATTTACATACTCCTGGTAAATGGATGATGTACGTTGGTGCAGCAATTATTATGTTTATGGTATTTAAGTGGATGGGTTCTGTTATTACAGAAAGCCTCACAGGCAAATACAAAAGCTGGGAAGATAAATCTTTCCGCGTGGGTATGATTGTGTTTATTTGCTCTGAGATAGCATTTTTTGCTGCATTCTTTGGTGCCTTATTTTATATGAGAATACTCTCTGTACCAGATTTAGCTGGCTATGACCTTGACATTACGCCGTATAAAGACTTTTTAAGCACATGGCCATCAGCAGGTCCTGGCGGAGTGGTATTAGGTACGGAGTATAAGCCTGGACACTTGAATGCGATGGGTGCTTGGGGATTACCAGCAATCAATACAGCATTATTGCTTACATCTGGCGCCACTATTACTTGGGCACATTGGGCGCTAATTAAAAATAATCGTGGTCAACTCATCGCTGGTATGGCGCTTACAGTTGCATTAGGTATTGCTTTCTTGATTTGCCAAGCAATGGAATATCATCATGCTTACACTGAAATGGGTTTAACGCTACATAGCGGTGCTTATGGCGCTACATTTTTTATGTTGACCGGTTTTCACGGTTTTCATGTGACATTAGGTACCATCATGTTGATTGTAATTTTGATCCGCTGTATGAAAGGTCACTTTACACCTGAGCATCATTTTGGTTTTGAAGGTGTGGCATGGTATTGGCACTTCGTGGACGTTGTTTGGTTGGGTTTATTTATATTCGTCTACTGGCTATAAATTGAATAAATAAAAAGGGCGATGCATTAGCATCGCCCTTTTTATTTTAAAAAAACATTAAATTTGATTAGTTAAGTATTAACTGCTGAAGAGCAGTCATTTACTAGTAACTTTTTATGGATGCGGTTGACCGATAAGTCCAAAGTAATAGGCAATCATCAAGAAAATAAATAATGTGATTGAAAGTCCAATTCGAATGGTGAGGGCCTTTGCAGTTCTTGCGCCACCACTTTTATCTTTTACTAAAAAGAACAACGCAGAAAATAAACTTCCTAAAATAACAATTAAAGTTATAACAATAATGACTTTTGTTAACATGACAGTGTCCAATTATATGCAAATAACTATTATGAGACAGCCATGAAACAAATTCAATTGAAACACATGTAATGATGAAACAAGTACAAATTAAAATTCAAAACTATATTTTCAGGCCGTCACTACTAGGTGTTTTACTCACGCTTGTTTGCATTCCGTTATTTATTAAATTTGGGTTATGGCAATATCATAAAGCACAACAAAAACAGGCTATACAAACCGCTTACAACCAGGCGAAAGTGGATACTGCGCTAGCTTTTCCTTTAAGTTCTAATGGAACGCAAGTGCTCAATGTAGATGAGTGGAGCTATAAAAAAGTCACAGTGACTGGTGTGTATGATACAAAGTACCAAATACTATTGGACAACCAAGTTGAGAATGAGAGAGTTGGCTACCATGTAGTGACACCATTAAAAATTGATCATTCATCAGAGTATGTATTGATAAATCGTGGTTGGGTGCTAGGTAAAGATGTGCATACACAATTACCAGTATTTGAAACTCCAGAAGGTGAGCAAACAGTCACCGGCCAAGTTTGGGTACCTAGTAAAAAGATTTTCACACTAGAGGATAAGTCGCTCCCTATTAAAAATGGACAAGCTTTAGAAGCAGTTTGGCAAAATATGGATATGGACAAATATAAACATAGCGTACCATTTTTGGTTTCAGCAATGGCTATTAAGATGGATAAGGATAGTAATGGTGGTGGTTTTGTAAGAGACTGGCAAATGCCAACGGATAGAATTATGACTAACATTGGTTATGCTTATCAGTGGTTCGGTTTTGCAATCGCAACATTACTTATTTTTATTTATATGAGTACCTTTAAAATAAAATCTGAACTAGAAATCAATCCTGATTAAAACTTAATCAAAAATCACATTAATCAACCTGAATTTGATAGTTATTAATATCAATTTGAACAGACATG
Organism: Methylotenera sp.; assembly: GCA_014378495.1. Classification (GTDB taxonomy): domain Bacteria; phylum Pseudomonadota; class Gammaproteobacteria; order Burkholderiales; family Methylophilaceae; genus Methylotenera. The sequence continues at coordinate 5,522 of JACMNP010000171.1, forward strand.
CATTATTTTTATTCGAGAGTTTTTCATGCAAAACAATAAGCAATTAACTGAACAAGAAATGCAACAGCGAGGCCGTAAGGTCTTTATGTTGATGTTGGTATTTTTTGTTGTACCTATTATCGTCGTGATATTGATGTTCAAACTTAACTGGAAGCCAAGCGGTTCTAGTTTGGGTGAGTTGGTGACGCCACCACGTTTGCTCAATACACCAACTACACTTAAAACAGATGATGCAAAAATAATAGCCCCTGAACTCTGGAAAGAGAAATGGAGCATCGTATATGTCACAGCCGCATGTGAGAAGGTATGTTTAGACAAATTGCACGATATGCGTCAGTTACACGTATCGCTATACAAAGACATAGAGCGCACGCAACGTGTGTTGATTACTACAGCATCTGACGTTAGTAGGATTAAAAGTGATTATCCAGATCTAATTGTGATTAATCAGCCGATTAGTGATATTGGTAACTTGTCACAACAATTTCAAATCAATGGTGACAATGTAAGCTCAGGCAATAGGCTTTATTTAGTGGATCCGCTAGGTCATTTAATGATGAGCTATCAACCTAGTGTACCACTTGCAGATGTCCGCAAAGATATTACGCGCCTATTAAGATATTCTTGGGCGGGTTAATCATGAATGCTATGTTTACCAGTCATACAAAAAGTTATCGTTTGTTTAAAGCGTTGGTATTGTTAGGAGCAGCATTAGCTTTATGTGTTGTTGTGCTTGGTGCTTATGTGAGGTTGTCTGATGCAGGGCTTGGTTGCCCAGACTGGCCAGGTTGCTATGGCACACTCACGGTACCACAGAGCGAAACTGCGATTTTAAATGCCCAATCTGCATATCCGAATAGCATGGTTATGGTTGGTAAGGCTTGGCGAGAAATGGCGCATCGCTATTTAGCGGGCACTTTAGGTTTAATCGTATTAGCCATATTTGCACTAGGTTGGCGCGCTAAACGCGAAATCAATGCATCACCTTGGTTATCTACATTATTAGTGCTAATCATTATATTTCAAGCTATGTTAGGTATGTGGACAGTAACGATGTTACTCAAACCTGCAATTGTTAGCGCACATTTATTAGGCGGTATGACAACACTCGCCATACTCGTGTGGCTAGCGCACCGGCATTGGGGTGATTATTCTGCGAGTATCATAAAATCTAAACAATTAAAAATTGCCATTCGCTTCGCATTAGTCATCATTATCATGCAAATTTTCTTAGGTGGCTGGACTAGCACAAATTACGCAGCCTTAGCGTGTACTGATTTCCCGACTTGTCACGGGGTTTGGCTGCCGGAAATGGATTTTAAAGATGCATTTCACTTAGTCCGCGACTTAGGCCAAAGCGCTAGCGGTGGAGCATTAACTTTAGCTTCGCTGACTGCTATACAATGGGCACATAGAATTGGTGCGCTAATCACCTTGATTTATTTAGGGATTTTGGCGTTAAATGTATTAAAATACGGGCAATTAAAATGGTTGGGTATAGCACTATTAGTGGCATTGTGCGCGCAAATTAGTTTAGGTATAGCTAACTTAATATTGCATTTGCCTCTAGTGTTGGCGGTTGCACATAATTTTACCGCAGGATTGTTAGTGGTTATATTAGTGATACTGAACTCTAAAATAACAGGTGCTTATAGTGCTTCTTAAGCCAAAAATTGCTACATAATTTAAAGATATAAAAAATAAAATGATGAAGAGTGTGAGAGTTTAATGAGTATCGGTGCCACAACTACTATGCAAAGCATAGGAATAAGCTTCAAAAGTTTTTTTTCGCTTTGTAAACCCAGAGTCACATCACTGATTGTATTTACTGCAATTATTGGTATGTTTCTCGCTACGCCAGGTATGGTGCCGTTACCACTGTTAATAGCAACTACCATTGGTATTGCTTTTGCATCAGGTGCTGCGGCTGCGTTTAATTGCTTAATAGAGCATAAGATTGATGCAATTATGGCTCGTACCCGAGGTCGTGCTCTGCCTACAGGCCAAGTATCTTCTAACCAAACAATGACATTTGCAACACTGCTGGGCGGTACTGGATTAGCGATTTTATATTTTTATGTTAATCCGCTCACGATGTGGTTAACACTGGCTACTTTTGTTGGATATGCTGTGATTTATACTGTATTTTTAAAACCAGCAACACCTATGAATATTGTTATTGGTGGCGCGTCAGGCGCAATGCCACCAATACTAGGTTGGGCTGCAGTAAATAATGCTGTTGCTCCAGAGTCATTAATCATGTTCTTGATTATATTCGCATGGACTCCCCCGCATTTCTGGGCGTTGGCACTTTACAGACGTGAAGAGTATGCAAAAGTTGGTATGCCGATGCTACCTGTTACACATGGTGAGGCATTTACCTTATTACATATTCTGTTGTATACCATCATTTTGGTAGCGGTTACTATGATGCCCTATGGCATGGGTATGAGCGGATTGATTTACCTAGTGTCGGCCATTATTTTAGATGCCATTTTTATGGCATATGTCATTGGACTATATCGCAAGTATTCTGACGATTTAGCCAAGCGTACCTTCAAGTACTCAATACTTTACTTAACATTACTGTTCGCAGCCTTGTTAGTAGACCACTATTGGTTATTTTAACGGCTACTTCAGGCTTGTTTTAGTGGCTATTTTGAGTGGAATTAACCTAATGTAATTATGATATAAGTTTATTTGTCAGCCTTAAATACGCGACTGATCTTAGTTTTAACCTCAGATTTAAGCTGGCGAATAAAACTTGAAATAACATTTTTTTTTGATTCCCTGCTATATTTTTTAGCTCGTTTGTCCCGTTTTACTGCCATTTTTTTAACTTCTGACTTCACCTGCGCGCTATCGTTTGGTCTAGCAACGTATAAAGTATGGTCAGCATATTTACCTTCATTTTTAACTTCTAATGCAGTGTAATAATAGAGCGCAATAGACTTTCGTGTGATTCCTTGTGGTGTAGCAAGTGGTTCAGGATGACCATGAAAGCTTTTGGCATCGGTATTAAAAATAACACATCGGTTAAATACAGGGGTTATGCTATGTGCCACGCCAGTCATGGCTTGATCCCATAACTCTAGCTTGCCACCATATTCTTCCTTCCAATCTTTATTCAAATAAATCAACATATTGACTCTTCTGAATAACTGTAGATTTTCATTGACTCTAAAATCTGAATGTATCCCCAGTAAGCCTCCAGTAGAAATCTCGTGAAAACCGCCTCCCGTAAAATAAGGGTCTGGCAACATGCCATTGATTGAAGTAATACCTTCTATAAAACGTAATATTGAGGACGAGTTAAAAAAATTAAACGCATCTCGTATGTATTGATTACAGTCATTCGGAAAAATCTGTCTTTTATGTAAGCCGCCATAGCCTTTTTCATATACTTTATCGTTATCTTTTTTTTCTACTGGAAAGTTCTGGAGTAGTTTTTCAATAAACTCAGTAGGTAAGAAATTATCAATAACAATATGCGGAAAAGGTTCTGCAAAACAATATTCGCCTACAAGTGCTTCACCGAAATCGCGCGCTGTATTCGCGTCTAGATAGAGACCATCTTTTAGGTTTATTGGTAGTGTGGCAGATTTGAATTCCATCATATTCTTTGCTGGCTTTCAGTATAAATATTAATTTTGAATAATATGAAGTTTAATTGATAGCGAAAAATTAGTCAGGTTTAAACGATTGGCTTTGCAATTAATATTGAATGTTGCTTACTTATAAGCATTAATTTAATGGCCGTTTGTTTGGTGCGCTCGGCGGGAGTCGAACCCACGACCTTCGGCTTCGGAAACCGACACTCTATCCAGCTGAGCTACGAGCGCAAATAATTTTGCCATTATAACAAAGAGGGTGGCTTCATGCCCTTTTACCTTAACGATAGTAAAGGTATAATGCAACTTTTGTGAAACTTAATATAGGATTTACTGCAATGAGCAATAAAGATAATGAGTACAAAGGCTCTACATTTTGGCAACTGATTCTTGTTATTCCAGGCACTATCTTGGCTTTTACTTTAATTATTTCGTTAATTGCCAAAACCTCTGGATCAATAGGTAAATTAGATGCTTCTGAGCCTGCTGCAGTAGTCGCCAAAGCGGTTGAAGAAAATATTAAGCCTGTTGCCGTTGTAGAAGTTGCCGCTGCGGATGCAGGAGCACATGTCGCTAAAAGTGGTGAGGAAGTTTACAAAGCGGTTTGTACTATGTGTCACGCAGCCGGTTTAATGGCTGCGCCTAAATTTGGTGACAAAGATGCTTGGAAACCACGTATTGCACAAGGTTATGAAACATTAGTTTCACATGCAATTAATGGTATTCGTAGCATGCCAGCTAAGGGTGGCAATCCTGCTTTAGTAGACGCTGAAATTTACAATGCAGTGGCTTATATGGCAAATGCTGGCGGTGCGAAGTTCACCCCACCAGTTGCTAAAGATGCTGCTGCACCTGCTGCCAGCGCAGTTCCAGCCGCTGAACCTGTGGCTGCCGCTGAAATAACAGAAAAAGCTGTAGTTAAAAAAGATGATAAAAAAGTGGTTGACGCTGCAGCACCAGTCGTAGAGAAATCTGTGCCAGCCACTGTAGTAGCTGCCAACGATGCGCCAGCAGGTAAAAGTGGTGAGGAAGTTTATAAAAGTGTTTGTATGATGTGTCATGCGGCTGGTTTAATGGCTGCCCCTAAATTTGGCGATAAAGATTTATGGGCGCCGCGTATTGCGCAGGGCTACGATACATTGGTTAACCATGCTGTACACGGTATTCGTAATATGCCTGCAAAAGGTGGCAACCCAGCTTTAAGTGACACTGAAGTTGCTGGTGCAGTTAAATATATGGCAAATGCGGGTGGCGCGAAATTTTAATCGTCATTCATTTACTAATAGTAAAGTAAAGTATGCCAATCAAAAGCCACTTAATTATTTAAGTGGCTTTTTTATTACTACATACTGACCACTTACTTGTGATGATTACTCAATGACTACTTATGCGATTGGCGATATTCAAGGTTGCTATCATGCTTTTCAAGCCTTATTGAATCGTATTGAATTTAACCCAGACTCGGACATGCTTTGGTTGGTAGGCGATTTAATCAATCGTGGTAGCGGTTCGCTGGAAGTATTGCGGTGGTGTTATGTACATCAGAACAATCTAAAGGTTGTATTAGGTAATCATGACTTGCACGCACTTGTGGTTGCAAATGGTTTTGTAAGAGCGCACAAAGGTGATACTTTGGATGCATTGCTTGCCGCAGATGATAAGGCTGAGTTGCTTAATTGGTTACGTCATCAACATCTGGTTTATCAAGCGGATGGCTATTTAATGGTACATGCGGGCTTGTTACCACAATGGACAGCCGAGCAAGCGATAGCCTATGCTGCAGAAGTGGAAGTTGCTCTACAAGGCGATGATTATCTCAATTTTTTAGCCAATATGTATGGTAACTTACCAAATGCTTGGGATGAAACTTTGACAGGCATTAATAGGCTACGTGTGATTACCAATGCAATGACGCGCTTGCGTGTTTGCAATAGGAATGGTGAAATGGATTTTGCTTTCAAAGGAGAGTTGGCAGATATTCCCAATGGTTTTATACCATGGTTTGATATGCCCAACAGAGCAACGAAGGATACACAAGTGATTTTTGGACATTGGTCGGCATTGGGTTTGCATCAACGGGATAATGTCTATGCGTTGGATACTGGCTGCTTGTGGGGAGGTAAGTTGACAGCAATGAATCTACAAACCAAGGCAATCACACAAGTGCAGTCGAATCCATTAGATAAAGTGCTGAAAATCTAAATGCCTAACTTCGTACGAATTAAATTTTGGATATGTAGGGTCAGTGTGCGACGGTCCTTATCGGCCAGATCTTGTGTATGAATTGGCGTTAAAAAGTGTAGTTCAACGACAGGATGTTTTTGATTTAATGCATGTTGCATAGACTCCTTAAGTGTTGTTTCTCCAGCGTAAGCTAGCTCAGTATTGTTAGTGCCATCAGGTCTAGGGTAGCGAATCGCGACTGGCCAGATAATAGCATTAGCGTGAATTGCCGCCTGTATCAAACTGCTTTTAAAGGGCTTTAGCTCACTACCATCTGTGGTAGTACCCTCTGGAAATAAGCAAAGGTTATCTCCGCTAGCCAGACTTTGTGCTGTAGCTTCTACAATGCGTGCGGCATCATGGCGTTTAGTACGGTCAATATATAATGCATTGGCTTTAGTCGATAAATAGCCAAAAATCGGCCAAGCTTTTATCTCTGCTTTTGCAATAAACCGTAATGGTACAACGCTATTGAGTGCGTGAATATCAGCCCAAGAAATATGATTAGCGACCAGCATGGTATTAGTAGGTGGAATGTTACCTGATGGAATGTCGCCAATTACTTTGACACGAATATTAAACGCGCTTAACAAATGCTTACACCACCACATAATAAGCCGCAACCTTAAAGGTCTTTTTGCAAAGGGAAGCATTAAAGAAGCAATGAATAATCCTGCAAATGTATGCAGGATTATTCGACTAATTCTGTAGCAACGGGTGAGTCTGTTAGTAGTGTTGACGTTATAGGTTATTGGATGCAAAGTAATGGTTCGGTACGGCAAATTTCATCTATATAAACTACCTATTTCAAAAAATGTGCAGCGTATCTTGGGTTGATTCTAGATAAGGGTAACATTACCAGCATATCAGCAGTGTTGAAATAGGGATCCCATGCAGGTTCTCCACAAATATATGCGCCAAGGCGTAAATAACCCTTAATTAATGGTGGGCAAACGACTTGCATGTCAGAACGTAATGCATGGACTAAAAGAGGATTATGAGGAAAGACACGGTATTCTAATGGTGCTAAATAATCATCTTGCAGTTTTTTGTATAAACTAGCCGCAGTGTGACCACCATCAGACATGCTGATACTGCCACAACCTATCATGTATTCATAGTTATGAATCTGCATGTATTTAGCCAAGCCAGCCCATAACATCGTGATAGTACCGCCGCTACGGTAATTTTGGTGCACACAAGCACGACCTACTTCTACTGTGCGGTCAAATAAATGCGCTAGTCTACTTAAGTCAAACTCGCCTGCAGCGTAATATCCGCCAGCTTCATTCGCTTTTTCTGGGCTTAAAATTCGATAAGTACCGATAACTTGCTGAGTATCACTGTCACGCACTAATAAATGGTCACAAAACTGATCAAAGCCATCAATATCCAGCCCACTATTGCCTGAAACTTGAGCGCCCATTTCTTCTGCAAATACTTTATAACGCAAACGTTGCGCTTCTTCAACTTCTGCAGGAGTACGGGCAATGCTAACTTTAAGCCGTCTGTATGCTGTAATTTGTAAGTCAGCATGCTTGCGGTTACGTTCATTAACACTTTCAATGATTGTCATCTCTTTGTTCGCCATGCAAGATCTCCTTTTAAGATGAAGAGACTTTAGTGAAGGCAGATTAAAAAGTGATGACAGAAATATGACTATTTATTGACAATGATTACTTTAATACGGGTAATGACAATAAGCCCATTGGTGTTAGTAAATAACACCAATGGGCTTATTAGTTAGACTTAAATTATCAGGTTAATGTGACACGCGGCTGGTGCCGCCATTTTCAACAATACGTACTTTTTCGCCAGCTTTAAACATATCATCAGCTTCTTGCACAATCGCAATCATACCGCCGCCATCAAGTTTGACGGTAATTTCTAAGCCATCTTTACGGGTAATGCCTTCTTCTGCGGCTGACCCTGCAAGACCACCCACTACGGCACCAATGACAGCAGCAATCGCACTGCCTCGACCACCACCTACAGAACTACCAGCAATACCACCAACAGCACCACCAGCAATCGTGCCGACTGGTGATTTTGTTCCTTCAAGTTTCACAGGACGTACGCTTTCCACTACACCAGTTTTAACAGTTTGTACTTTGCGTGCTTCATCACGACTGTAAACGCTGCCAGAATTAGAGCTAGCGCATGCTACAAGTAAAACGCTTAATAATGCGGTGATTAATAATTTAGTTGTTTTCATATTGGTTTCCTCTAACTTGTTTATTTAAAGCATTACTTAAAATGATTTATACTTAACTCTGACCGCTTACTTCAGCAATAGTTACATTGACTAAAGCCTGCGTGTAAACAGCTTCGATTTCCGCACGTGTAGGTTTATGGTTTTGTCCACCACGGCTAGCAATTTTAAGTGCTCCCATTGTAGAAGCTAATCTACCACAGGTAGGCCAGTCCCAGTTTCTTGCAATACCGTAAAGTAAGCCTGCGCGGTATGCGTCACCACAACCTGTAGGATCAATAATTGCATGTGCATTAACACATGGAATGTCAAAGCGTTGACCATCAGCGTAAATTTGTGAGCCAGATGCACCAAGCGTGACAATAAGTGCCTTCACTTTAAGGGCTAACTGTTCAAGTGACAAGCCAATTTTATCTTGAATAATTTGTGACTCATAATCATTAACCGCCAAATAATCAGCCATTTCAATAAACTGTAAAAGCTCTCCACCATTAAACATAGGCAACCCTTGGCCAGGGTCAAATAGAAAAGGGATGCCAGCCTCAAAACATTCACGTGCATGTTGGAACATACCGTCACGACCATCTGGTGCAATGACTGCTAAGGTAATATTGCTAGCATCATTTACACTGTTCTGATGTGATTCTGTCATTGCGCCTGGATGAAATGCGGTAATTTGATTACCGTCAGTATCTGTCGTAATAAAGGCTTGTGCGCAAAAAGTATTTGCGATGGTTTTAATATGCGTTGTATCGATTTTATTTTGGTTCAGCCATTGTGTATAACTACTGAAATCTTCGCCCACAGTCGCCATAATCAGCGGATTTCCTTCAAGTAGTTGAAGGTTGTAAGCAATATTCCCAGCCGTACCGCCAAACTCACGGCGCATTTCTGGTACGTAAAAAGCCACGCTTAAAGCATGAATTTTATCCGGCAAAATATGATTTTTGAATTGATCTTGAAACACCATAATAGTGTCAAAAGCGAGTGAACCGCAAATAAGAGTGTGCATGAAAATAACAATAGATTTTAAAACAACTATTATCGTATTGATTGCCTATTACAGGCAAGCGCAAGCAGATCTAAATAGAATTTAATGCAATTGAAATGCTAGTGTGTTGATGCACCATCAATTAATATTTTTGCTGCTTTCTTAGCATATTTAATAGCGCCAGAGCCGCGTTTCATTTGCTCTGCTTGTACTGCGCCTTCAAATAGCAAAGATAATTGCAAGGCTAAGCCGTCAGCATCTTGAATATTAGCTTCGCTGGCAAGGCTGCTAATATATTGTCTAAACTGGCGCGACTGCTCAGAGGAAAGTTGATGTACGGGACTCTCTTCATTAGGAAACTCAGCTGAAGCTTTAATAAAACCCATGCCGCGAAAATTAGGTGATGTGACCCATTCTTCAATGAATTCAAATAGTTTTTGTAGTTTTTCACTCGGTTTTTTAGTATTAGTGTTAAGTTTGTCGCTTAACCAAGTTTGAAAATCATGGTGCCCGGTGGTTAATACCTCAAGAATCAAATCTTCTTTACTGCGGAAGTATTTGTAAAGAGTCATTTTTGTAGTGCCAGCAACCGCGACAATTGTGTCAACACCAGTGGAGTTAATGCCTCTAGTTTGAAATAAATCTGTCGCTACTACTAAAATCTTGCTTTTTAACGTAGACATATCAGTCTCCGAATAAATACTCAATTCTTATTCTATACCAAAAAAAATAAAAAATCTATATACAGACCTGTATATATAAAGTAAACTATTTTCAATGTTGCAGTTAAATAGGTATTGTCAGTTGAATATAAACAATATTTTTAATTATATAGCTGTAATATCACTATCAATATTACATATACTGAATTGTATATTTAGGAGAATAAAATGAGTAAATTATTAGTTGCATTATCTTTAGTTGCTTTTGGTTTTGCTGCTGAAGCAAATGCTGCAGAGTCATCTTCACTTTATGTGATTAAATCGATTAACATTGACGCGCCGGCAGCTAAAGTTTGGGACAAAATTTCTAAATTTGGTGATTTAGGTGCTTGGCATCCAGCGGTAGCAAAAACTGAAATCACTGCTGGTAAAGATTTTAAAGCGGGTGCTAAACGCACATTAACTTTACAAGATGGTGGCAAAATTAACGAAAAGTTAACTGCTTATAGTGCAAAAAACAAAAATATGAGTTATATCATTACCGATAGCGTGTTGCCTGTTAACGCTTATGCATCAACATTGCATGTATATTCAAACGGTGCAGATAAATCAGTAGTGGTTTGGGAAGGTAGCTTCTTACCAAAAGCGCCAGCAGATGAAAAAACAGCATCAGATACTATCGGTGGTGTTTACGATGGTGGTTTAAACAACCTTAAAAAAATATCAGAGTAATTCTTTACTCGATTATTTCAGTAATGGATATTTAAAAATCGCCTGCATCGTTAATATGCAGGCGATTTTTTTATGGTTAACAAGTAACACTCAAATCAGTAAGTGGCTTATTTTGAATGTGCCATTAGCATGGGTGTAAAATTACAGTGTACTTTTTCCAAGTAATAATTTGCAGTCGCTAAGTCTTCAAGATCTGTTGGTAATTTACCACCAACGACGTTTTCTAAATAAACCGATTTATCTTTATCTGGGATTTGCAATGCTTCAGGAAACTGGCAAGTACCGTTGCGCATCAACTCATATTTGGCATACATATTAGCAGCATCATGCGCTGTTAAGCTAGTGCTAGAAAGGTGAGTTGCTACTGATGGTATATTACTGCTAACACTCGCTAGCACTTTAGTTTGCGGTTGTATCAATTGCATAAGCTCACTCTGCCATATAGCACCAGCACCCAATACAACTAAAAAGCTTGCAGTCACTGCATATACAAAAGGTTTTTTTACCTCAGAAAAAGGCCATTCTTTTTGAGTTTGCGCAATGATTAACGCATTTGCTGCTTTTTTAGCATGGGCTAAGCTATTGCAACCAGGTTGATTAATTTCTTGTTGGGCAGCATTGCGTGCAATAAGCACAATATGTTCAGCCAGCATAGAAGGGTTTGCTGCGCCGCAGGCTTTTGCTTGTGTAGTACAAAAAATAATCAGTTGTTGGCTGGAGACAGTATCATCAGTAATATTGTGATCAATGTTAGGCGCGTTCAGCCAATCACCTAAAATATCGAATAAGCTTAGTATGCGCCCTTGCGGCGTTTTGCTAGATTTGACCAGCATATTCAGTAGCCACTGAGAATTAAAAATATCCATGCTTAAAACTCGGTCCTCATTAATCTTTACTTAATTTCTATACTGAACTTTTGATTAAAACGGTTTCACTTCTACCAAGATCACAATCAGACATAACAAAATAACGGGCAACTCGTTAAACCAACGATACCAAACATGACTGTGTTGATTAACGTCGCGCTTGAAATCATTCACTAGTTTGCCACAATAAATGTGGTATCCCACCAATATAGCTACTAGTGTTATTTTTGCATGTAGCCAGCCACCTGAAATGCCATATATCAGCCAAAGCCACAACCCAAAAGTTATCGCCAAAATAGCAAGTGGCAACATAAATCGAAATAACTTATGTTCCATTAACTTTAGCTGTTCTAATGTTGCAACATCCGTCACCATGGCGTGATTAACAAATAATCTAGGTAGATAAAATAGCCCAGCAAACCAGCTAGTCACAAAAATAATATGAAGCGCTTTTATCCACAACATTAGGCAGCATGACCTTTCTCATTAGGTTTAGAATTTGCTGTATTTTTGACATCTTGTTCTTTATTAACACCCAGCTCTTTGTTTAGCATCACGTATAAAGCATCAAAATCAATGTTACCAATAGTGCGCCTTAATAAATGCCCTTGTTTATCAAAAATGTAAGTCGTAGGCGTAAGGTTAATGCCACCAAACTTATCTGTGATCTCAGATAAGCCATCAAGCATTACTGGAAAAGGCAGCCCTTTTTGTTTGGTATAATTTAATACTTGCGCTGGTGGGTCGTAAGGCATGGCTACTGCCACTATCTCAAAGCCTTTACTGTTGTATTGTTTGTAGGCGTTGACTAACGCTGGCATTTCTTTAACGCAACCTGGACAATCGGTTGCCCAGAAATTGACAAGCACTACCTTTCCTTTTAAATCTGCCATGGCAATTTTCTTGCCTTCAATAGTGGTAAACGTCACGTTTGGGGCGGCAGATTTATTGCTGAGCTGAAACGCTAAAAACGCCAATAAGCCAATAATAATGCCAGGCAGCAATGATTTTTTTAATAAAGTGTTCATATTAGTAGTTTATAGTTTTCACATGATTAGTCTAGCGTTAGTCTGGTATTGCAATTCATTCGCATAGTTGTAAACGTCATCATGTACTTTTGGCTGACAATCCTTAGCAAATTATTGTGAATAACCATGAAACTGTTACGCTTATTTGCTGGTCTTCACCATGATATAATCACATTTTTAATAGCCAAGCTATTCATCAAAAAAAGTAAATGAACGCACCTCTCCATAGCAATATTCTGTATGCAGAACCAAAACCTGCAACGCGCTTGCGCGAAATTCCTTACAACTACACTTCATTTTCAGACCGTGAAATCGTCATTCGGTTTCTTGGAGAAGAAATTTGGAGCATTTTAAACGAATTGCGCGGTGAGCGTAAAACGGGTCGCTCTGCACGCATGTTGTTTGAAGTGTTGGGTGATCTATGGGTAGTCACGCGCAATCCTTATCTGCAGGATGACTTACTGGAAAATCCTAAGCGCCGCAAAGCCTTAGTGGATGCGCTACAACACCGTATCGCTGCGATTGATGAGCGTAGCGCAGGCAATGTTAAAGTGCTGAAGCTTGTGGTTGCTGGTCGCCAAGCGGTAATGAAGTTTGAAAATGACTTTAAACAAACAGCTAATTTACGTAAAAAAGCACTAGCCAAACTGACCAAGATTACGCGTAAAGATAACGTGCAGTTTGATGGCTTAGCACGCGTTTCACACGTGACGGATGCAACCGATTGGCGCGTAGAATATCCATTTGTGGTATTGAACCCAGATACGGAAAAAGAAATCGCCGCTTTAGTGCGTGCATGTATTGAGTTAGGGCTTACTGTCATTCCTAGGGGCGGCGGTACTGGTTATACGGGTGGTGCGATTCCGCTAACACCAATGTCTGCAGTGATTAATACTGAAAAGCTAGACCAGCATACGGGCGTAAAAATGAGCACGCTACCAGGTGTTGCTCGCCAAGTAGCGACTATTGAATGTGGCGCTGGCGTAGTCACGCGTCGCGCGATGGAAGCTGCTAGTGATGCAGGGCTAGAATTTGCTTGCGACCCAACCAGTGCAGACGCGAGTTGCATTGGTGGTAACGTAGCCATGAATGCCGGCGGCAAAAAAGCGGTATTGTGGGGGACAGCCTTAGATAACCTTGCCTCATGGAGGATGGTCACCCCTGATGCCGAATGGCTTGAGGTCGAGCGCTTAGACCATAATCTAGGCAAGATTCATGACATTGCAATCGCGCGCTTTAAAGTAAGCCGTTATGCAGAAGACATGAAAACCTTACTTGGCGAACCTGAGATTTTAGAAATCGCTGGCCCTAGCTTCCGTAAAGTGGGCTTGGGTAAAGACGTTACAGATAAATTCTTGAGCGGCTTACCTGGCATACAAAAAGAAGGTTGCGATGGTTTAATTACTAGCGCTACTTTTATTTTGCATCGTATGCCTAAGCATGTACGTACGGTTGCTTTGGAGTTTTTTGGCAATGTTTCACATGCCGTGCCAGCCATTGTTGAGATTAAAGATTATTTAGACGCGACTGCTAAAAAAGAGCCATTAGTATTAATGGCAGGCTTAGAGCACATGGATGA
>JACMNP010000033.1 GCA_014378495.1 Methylotenera sp.
ACCTTGTCACTCAAACCTACACTTGATTCTGTTAAAGAAGAAATCTTAGCGGAAGCATCTGTTAGTTCCGTACGCACCTTACTTCTAAAGGTTTGCTCCACCTCGGTGATTTTACGTCTAGCTTCATTAATTGCCGCTTGAATCCTACTAATTTGAGCAAGCGTTTGGTCAATGTCTCCCCGCGCCCTATTTACTTCCCTCTCAAGCTTTAAAATATCAATTTCTGATACAGCGCCACTCGCTAATAATGGCTTATTTGCCGCCAATTCTTTTGCAGCAGATTCATACGTTTTTTCAGCTAAATCCTTTTTAAACTGGGCTTCAACTAATTCTTTTTCACGTTGCTCCATTTGATCTCGTGAAATATTCAAACCTGAAGATAACTCATCTCTACTAGATTGATATAGCGCATATTCTTGGGCATATAACTCAGGGTCATTCTTCTTGACTTCTGGTGGGGGATCAAACGAACCACCCGTAGCTAAGGCTTGCAACCTAGATTGCTTTGCCAAAAGAGATAGATATTGTGATTGATTTTCACGCAGTGATGAGACTGCACGGGTTTCATCAATGCGTACTAATGGCATGCCAGCAACAACTGTATCGCCCTCTTTCACCAAAATGGCAGACACAATACCACCATCTAAAGACTGTATGATTTGCACTTGTTTAGACGGAATCACCCGACCTTCACCACGTGTCACTTCATCTACTTTGGCAAAAGATGCCCATATGATTAAAGTGATTAAAATTACCGCAATTAGATACAATAATTTTTTTGCACGCACGGGTATTTGCTCATGCAGCAATAAATCTGTTTCATCATCCCAAGAGATATCTTCTTGTGTTTTACTAGGAATTACCTTTTCTAACAGCGCATAAATCGGCTTAGTGAACCAATTACGTTGCTCATAAAATGCTTGTACTCTACCTAAAAACTTGAATAACCATTCACTCATAAGGCTTTACCTATTTTGCCTGACCGCAAGGCCTCAGTAATTTTTTCTTTCTCACCATCTGCAACAATACGACCACTATCAATCACAATAATCCGCTGCGTTAAATCAAATAAGGTAGAACGATGTGAAATTAAAACAATGGTTTTACCTTGCGTTGCAGTAATTAAACGCTTTTTAATGAGCTCTTCCCCTGAATGATCCATAGCACTTGTAGGCTCATCAAGCAGGAAAATAGCTGGCTTGTTGATCATAGCGCGGGCGATGCCTACGCCTTGGCGTTGGCCTCCAGACAAAGTTTCACCTCGCTCACCAATCAGCATATCAAACCCTTTCGGGTGTGTATTGACAAACTCATCGATGCCACCAGTTTGAGCCGCTTCTAAAATATCATTTGCTGAAACGTTCTGAACCGCAATGGTAATGTTGTCTCGCATAGTGCCATAAAATAATTGCGTGTCTTGCTGAACATAGCCTACACATCGACGCAACTCGGCAGGGTCAATTTGCCGCGTATCAATACCGTCAATCAAAATAGCACCTTCTGTTGGTTGATATAAGCCTAGAATCAGCCGATGAATCGTTGACTTACCAGAGCCCATTCTGCCTAACAGCGCAACGTGTTCGCCAGCTTTTATTTTGAAAGAAACATTAGTTAAAGCATTAAATTCTGACCCTGGGTAACTAAAC
>JACMNP010000172.1 GCA_014378495.1 Methylotenera sp.
TTACAAAATGTACTTGGTGACATGATGTCGCACAAAATTGATTATGCAGATTTGTATTTTCAATATAGCCGCAGTGAGTCTTGGGGCTTAGAAGAAGGCCAAGTTAAATCGGGTAATTTCTCGATTGATCAAGGGGTGGGAATACGTGCCGTGAGTGGTGAAAAAACTGCTTTTGCGTATTCTGACGATATTAACTTAGGCGCATTACAAGAAGCCGCCAAGGCAACCAAAGCAATCTCTAGCTTTGGTCACGAGCAAACCTCTACGAGCCAAGTGATTAAGCGCCAAACATCACAACTTTATTTGCCACAAGACCCTATTGCATCACTTTCAGCAGATGCGAAAGTAAGATTACTTGAGCGTCTTGAAGCAATTGCGAGAAAAATAGACTCACGTATTACACAAGTGACCGCGTCGATTGCGGGCGAATATGAAGTGATTATGGTCGCACGCCATGATGGTGTGATGGCAGCCGATGTACGCCCATTGGTACGTTTAGGCATTAACGTGATTGCGGAAAGTAATGGTCGCCGCGAGCAAGGCTCCGCAGGTGGTGGTGGGCGTTTTGATTACAGTTATTTCACCGATGAAATCTTGCATGATTACGCACAAAAAGCAGTCCATCAAGCCTTGGTGAATTTAGATGCACGCGCTGCCCCAGCAGGCAGCATGACAGTAGTATTAGGCGCTGGCTGGCCTGGTATATTGTTGCATGAAGCGATTGGTCACGGTTTAGAAGGCGATTTTAACCGGAAAGGTAGTTCAGCATTCAGCAATATGATAGGTCAACAAGTTGCAGCAAAAGGCATCACTATTGTTGATGACGGCACTATTAGCGATAGAAGAGGTTCACTTAGCGTGGATGATGAAGGCAACCAAACCAATAGAACTGTGCTGATTGAAGATGGTATTTTACGTGGCTATATTCAAGATACTTTGAATGCGCGTTTAATGAATATGCCAGTCACGGGTAATGCACGCCGCGAAAGTTACGCACACATTCCAATGCCGCGTATGACGAATACTTATATGTTAAATGGCAATATGCCGCCTGAAGAGATTATTAAATCTGTGAAAAAAGGTTTATACGCAGCCAATTTTGGTGGCGGTCAGGTTGATATTACCAGCGGCAAATTCGTGTTCAGCGCTGCTGAAGCCTATATGATTGAAGACGGTAAAATCACTTATCCAGTGAAAGGCGCTACTTTAATCGGTAACGGTCCAGAAGTATTGAAACGCGTATCAATGATAGGTAACGATATGTCCTTAGATTCTGGCGTAGGCACTTGTGGTAAAGAGGGTCAAAGCGTGCCTGTGGGTGTAGGTCAGCCTACGCTTAAGATTGACGCACTTACCGTAGGCGGTACAGCTTAATTTTATCCTCCTTAATACCTTAAAAATATAACGGTTGCAGCTTTGCAGCCGTTATAATCTTGTTCTTTCCAATACACTTCATTTTACAAGTAGCATTAAATATTCATGACGCAGACTTCACTGCCTATTCCAAAAGCTGGTCAATCTACCCGTTTTGAACTCAAAACCAATGGCGAGGATGGCCTAGCACTTGCCGAATTAGCCACTAAACTTAAAAGTAACAAGCAAGCACTAGTTGTCATCACAGCTAATGCGTTCGATGCGCAACGTCTGTTGGAAGAAATCCCCTACTTTGCGCCTAGTTTAAACGTGCATCTTTTGCCTGATTGGGAAACCTTACCTTACGACCAGTTTTCCCCTCACCCTGATTTAATCTCTGAGCGTTTAACCACGCTGTACCAAATTGCGCAAAATGCCTGTGATGTCATTATTGTGCCGCTATCTACAGCGCTCATTCGCTTAAGTCCGCGCGCATATTTGAGTGCCAATACCTTTATCCTTAAAAAAGGCCAAACGTTAGATACCGAAGCACTCCGTTTACAATGCACTGAAGCTGGCTACCATCATGTGAGTCAAGTGATTAGTCATGGTGAGTTTAGTGTGCGTGGAGGATTAGTTGACTTATTCCCGATGGGTTCAGCGCTACCTTACCGACTAGATTTATTTGATAACGAAATTGAAACAATCCGCACTTTTGATGTAGATACACAACGTAGTTTATACCCAGTGCCAGAAATCCGTCTGCTACCTGCGCGTGAGTTTCCACTTGATGAAGCTGGTATCGCGCTATTTCGTGGGCAATTTAGAGAGTCATTTGAAGGCGACCCTCAGCGCGCTAAAATCTATAAAGATGTTAGTAAAGGCGTGGCTTCTGGCGGTATTGAATGGTATTTACCGCTGTTTTTTGAGCAGACTGCGACATTGCTTGATTATCTTTCAGCGGATTGTTTATTATGCCTCCACGGCGATTTAGACCATAGCGCACAAAACTTCTGGCGCGAGGCACAATCGCGTTATAGATTGCTGGCGCATGATGCTGAACGGCCATTGTTAATCCCAGAAAAACTACTGATTAAAACTGAAGATTTTTTTAGTGCCACCCATCAATTTACACGGCTTGCATTAACCACCAACAATACTAAAACTGGCTTGCCCCCTTTAGATATAGAACGTCGCGCTGAACAGCCATTACATAAACTACAAAGTTATATTAACGACTTTTCAGGGCGCATTTTAATTGCGGCTGAAAGCTTAGGTCGTCGCGAAACAATCTCGCAGCTATTTGCTGAACACGGTTTACAGCCAGAAATGGTAGAAACTTGGGCAGAGTTCAAAGACTCAAAAGCCCGAGTTGTGTTAGGTGTTTCACCGCTGCATCATGGGTTTTGTATAGAAGATACGGTAGCTAGTAAATCAATTGCCGTTATCACCGAAGCTGAGCTTTACGCCGCTACCGTTCGCCAACAACGCCGTCGCGAAAAAGAAAAAGCGCGCAGTACTGAGGGCATGCTCAAAGATCTATCTGAGCTACGCATGGACGACCCTGTAGTGCACGAACAGCATGGTGTTGGGCGTTATAAAGGCTTAGTCAATTTGGACTTTGGTGAAGGTGAGACTGAGCTTCTATTGCTAGAATATGCAGGCGATGACAAACTATACGTACCCGTTTCACAACTATTCTTAATTTCGCGTTATTCAGGTGGCCCGCCAGAGTCTGCACCTTTGCATCGACTAGGTAGTGGTAATTGGGAAAAATCCAAGAAAAAAGCACTTAAGCAAATTCGTGATACTGCTGCAGAATTACTCAATTTATATGCCCAGCGTGCATCTCGCCGTGGCCACGCTTTTACGTTGAGCTTAAAAGATTATGAAACATTCTCAGAAGGCTTTCCTTTTGAAGAAACGCCAGATCAATTAGAAGCGATTGAAAACGTCATTAAAGACATGCAATCTGGTCGCCCGATGGATAGATTGGTCTGTGGTGATGTGGGTTTCGGCAAAACCGAAGTGGCCTTACGTGCGGCCTTTGTTGCGGTGATGGGCGGCAGGCAAGTTGCAGTATTGGTGCCAACAACATTGTTAGCAGAACAACACTTCAATAACTTTAGCGACCGCTTTGCCGAGTGGCCGATTAAGATTGCAGAAATCTCACGCTTCAGAACCGCCAAAGAGCAAAAAGAGGCGCTGGCTGGATTAGAAGCTGGAAAGATTGACATCATTATCGGTACACATCGTTTGATTCAAAAAGATGTGAAATTTAAAAATCTAGGTTTAGTAGTATTGGATGAAGAGCATCGTTTCGGCGTGCGCCAAAAAGAGCAATTAAAAGCACTGCGCGCAGAAGTTGATGTACTCACACTGACTGCAACACCGATTCCTCGTACGCTTAGCATGGCGATGGAAGGCTTACGTGAATTCTCCATCATCACTACACCGCCGCAGAAACGTTTAAGCATTAAAACATTCCACACCGATTATTCTGAAGGCATTATCCGTGAAGCGGCTACACGTGAATTCAAACGTGGCGGCCAAGTGTATTTTCTACATAATGAAGTCGATACTATTCATTCTATGCGCGAGAAATTAGAACGTATTCTGCCTGATGCGCGCATTGCCGTGGCGCATGGTCAGTTGCGTGAACGCGAACTAGAACATGTGATGCGCGATTTTTATAATCAGCGTTACAACCTTTTGCTCTGTACCACGATTATTGAAACTGGGATTGACGTGCCAACGGCTAATACTATTATCATGAACAAAGCCGATATGTTTGGCTTGGCGCAAATGCATCAATTACGCGGCCGTGTCGGGCGCTCGCACCATCAGGCTTATGCCTATTTGCTCACAGATCCTGATCGTAAAATTACCGTACAAGCGCAAAAACGTTTGGATGCGATTCAGCTAATGGAAGACTTAGGCGCTGGTTTTCACCTTGCAATGCATGACTTAGAAATTCGCGGCGCAGGTGAGTTATTGGGTGATAGTCAAAGTGGTGAAATGCAAGAAATCGGCTTTCATTTATATTCAGACATGCTCAA
>JACMNP010000173.1 GCA_014378495.1 Methylotenera sp.
AAAATTAATTATTAGGGAGAATACAATGGCATCACGTAAAGACCTAGCCAACGCCATTCGTGCGTTATCTATGGATGCGGTACAAAAAGCTAACTCTGGCCACCCTGGCGCGCCTATGGGCATGGCAGAAATTGCTGAAGAGCTTTGGAATCACCATTTAAGCCATAACCCAAAAAATCCTAACTGGTCTAATCGCGATCGCTTTGTGCTTTCTAACGGTCACGGTTCAATGTTGATCTATTCATTGCTACACCTCACAGGTTACGCATTGCCAATGGATGAAATCAAAACATTCCGTCAATTGCACTCAAAATGTGCTGGTCACCCAGAATATGGCTACGCACCTGGTGTTGAAACAACAACAGGTCCATTAGGCCAAGGTATTGCAAACGGTGTTGGTTTTGCGATGGCTGAAAAGTTAATGGCACACCAATTTAACAAGCCTGGTCATGATGTGGTTGATCATCAAACCTATGTATTCTTAGGTGATGGTTGCATGATGGAAGGCGTTTCTCATGAAGCTTGTGCTTTAGCTGGAACTTGGGGCTTGGGTAAATTAACAGCATTCTGGGATGACAATGGTATCTCTATCGACGGTCATATTGAAGGTTGGTACACAGACGATACAGCAAAACGTTTTGAATCATATGGCTGGCACGTTCAGTCAGTAGATGGTCATGATGTTGCTGCTATAGGCGCTGCGATTGCTGCAGCTAAATTGGTAACAGACAAACCATCATTAATCTGCTGTAAAACAGTGATTGGTATGGGTTCACCAAACAAATCAGGTTCACACGATTGCCACGGTTCTGCATTAGGTTTAGATGAAGTTGCAGCTACACGTGCAAACATCGGTTGGAACTACGAGCCATTTGTGATTCCAGCTGATGTTTACGCTGGTTGGGACGCAACTGCAAAAGGCGCTGCTGCTGAATCTTCATGGAATGATAAATTTGCTGCATATGCAAGCGCATTCCCAGCTGAAGCTGCTGAATATACTCGACGCATGAACGGAGTGTTGCCAGCAAATTGGAAAGAAGCGACTGATGCGATTATCGCGGCTACAAACGAAAAAGCTGAAGGCGTTGCAACACGTAAAGCTTCACAAAATATGATTGGCGCTTTGGCCCCATTATTGCCTGAGTTCTTGGGCGGTTCTGCTGACTTAACTGGTTCTAACTTAACTTCAACTGGTAGCTTTGTACACGTTGATGCTAAAAAACCAGGTAACTACATTTCATACGGCGTACGTGAATTCGGTATGTTCGCGATTATGAACGGTATGGCATTGCACGGTGGTTTGATTCCATTCGGCGGTACATTCCACATGTTCTCTGACTATGCAAAAAGCGCATTGCGTATGGCTGCATTGATGAAACAACGCGTGATTGCTGTATTGACACATGACTCTATCGGTCAAGGTGAAGATGGTCCAACACATCAACCAATTGAAAATACAGCTGGTTTACGTTTGATTCCAAATATGGACGTATGGCGTCCAGGTAATTCAACAGAAACTGCTGTGTCTTGGGTCGCTGCTGTTGAGCGTAAAGATGGTCCTTCAAGCTTGGTATTGAGCCGTCAAAACGTTGCAGGTATGAAACACGATGCTGCGCAATTTGCGTTAATGCGCAAAGGTGGTTATGTGTTGTCTGATGTTGCAGGCGCGCAAGTCATCATTATTGCTAACGGCTCTGAGCTTGAATTAGCGGTTAAAGCGGCTGCTGAGTTGAACGCTGCTGGTACTAAAGTACGTGTAGTTTCAATGCCATCAACTAACGTATTTGATCGTCAAGATAAAGCTTACAAAGACAGCGTATTAACTCCGGGCGTTGTACGCGTGGCGGTTGAAGCTGGTGTCACTGACTTCTGGCGTAAGTATGTAGGTTTAGAAGGTGCTGTGGTTGGTATTGATACATTCGGCGAGTCAGCACCTGGTGGCGTATTAATGAAGCATTTTGGTTTCACAGTTGAAAATGTAGTTGCTACTGTTAAATCGGTGCTTTAACTAACTTGATAGTTTAGTTAATAAGGCACCTCAATGTTGGGGTGCCTTGTTTCATTTGGCGTTTGATTTAGCAACGTCCAATTGGGTAGCATGTGATTAAATAAAATTATCGTAGTGGTTCTTTGCGATAATTTGTACAAATGGTTATAAGGTAATTTTGGTAAAGTTTTTGCTTTTTCTCATGGGCTAGTGAATATTCAACTAGTCTTAATTTAGCTGGTGTTGATTTAATTAGAAAAGTTTAGGGATTATCATGGCAATTCGAGTGGCAATTAATGGTTATGGTCGTATTGGTCGCATGGTGTTACGTGCATTGTATGAGTCGGGTCGTAAAGATATCGAGATTATTGCAATTAACAGTGCTGGCTGTGATGCAGAAAGTAATGCACATTTAACTCGCTACGATAGCGCGCATGGTAGATTTCCTTTTGAAGTGGGCGTAGACGGCGATGACATGATCATCAATAGCCATAAAATCAAAACTTTTGCGACACGTGATCCAGCAGAATTGCCTTGGCGTGATTTAGCGATTGATATTGTGCTGGAGTGTACGGGCGCGTTTAACAGTAAAGCTAAGGCGCAAGCGCATATTGATGCCGGTGCTAAAAAAGTGTTGCTATCAGCCCCAGGCGATAAAGATGTAGATGCAACTGTGGTGTATGGCGTGAACCATCAAGTCATTAAAGCGAGCCATACAGTTATTTCTAATGCGTCTTGTACCACCAATGGTTTAGCGCCAATGATACAACCATTGCACCAAAAAATTGGTGTAGTGAATGGTTTAATGAATACGATTCACTCTTACACCAATGACCAAGTGCTGACAGATTCACATCATTCAGATATGCGTCGTGCACGCTCTGCTACTACCTCATTGATTCCAACTAAAACTGGCGCAGCAGCAGCAGTAGGTTTGGTATTACCAGAGTTGAATGGCAAGTTGGATGGTTTCGCGATTCGCGTACCCACTTTAAATGTATCTCTGGTTGATTTAACTTTTACCGCAGCAAGACCAACGACTAAAGAAGAAATTAATCACATCATGCATGAAGCGGCTTCTGCAGGCCCGCTAAAAGGCATTTTGTCTTATAACGAAGCGCCACTAGTTTCAATTGATTACAACCATACTGCATTTTCTTCAAACTTTGACGCCACACTTACTAAAGTCACTAAAGACGGTTTGCTAGTGAAAGTATGCGCATGGTACGACAACGAGTGGGGCTTTAGTTGCCGTATGTTAGATAACGTTGTTGCGATGATGGCTGCTAAGTAGGGGATTAAAATGAACGTGATTAAAATGACCGATTTGGATTTACGTGGCAAGCGTGTGCTTATTCGTGCAGATTTAAATGTACCTGTTGCAGATGGCAAAGTAACCTCGGATGCACGGATCACTGCGTCAATGGCGACAATTGAATATGCGCTAAAAGCAGGTGCAATGGTCATGGTCACCTCACATTTAGGTCGTCCTGAAGAAGGGGTTTATTCAGAGGACAACTCACTCAAGCCTGTTGTTGAGGTTATTTCAGTTAAATTGAAAAAACCTGTACGCTTAATCAAGGATTGGGTAGATGGTGGTTTTGAAGTGGCCACGGGTGAACTAGTGGTGCTTGAAAACTGTCGATTTAACAAAGGCGAAAAGAAAAGTACGGATGAATTGTCACAAAAGTATGCAAAGCTTTGCGATATTTTTGTGATGGATGCTTTTGGCACTGCGCATCGTGCAGAAGCTTCAACCCACGGCGTTGCAAAATTTGCACCAGTTGCCGCCGCAGGTATTCTTTTAGTGAATGAATTAGAAGCACTGACTAAAGCCTTACTTAGCCCAGCAAGACCTATGGTAGCGATTGTAGGTGGTAGCAAGGTTTCAACTAAATTGACAGTATTAGAAAGTTTGTCAGAAAAAGTCGACCAAATGGTGGTGGGTGGCGGTATTGCAAATACTTTTCTGAAGGCTGCAGGCAATGAGGTAGGTAAATCACTTTGTGAAGATGATTTAGTGCCAGTAGCACGCACTTTAATGGACAAAATGAGCCAAAGAGGCGCAGCAGTGCCAATTGCAGTAGATGTAGTATGCGCTAAGAAATTTGATGCAAATGAAGTGGCAATTAAGAAAGACGTGGCTGATGTGGCAACCGACGATATGATTTTTGATATTGGCGCGAAATCTGCTAATGAAATAGCAGAGATTATCAAAAATGCGGGTACTGTGGTTTGGAATGGCCCAGTAGGTGTATTTGAGTTTGATCAATTTGGTGAAGGTACTAAAACTATTGCTCACGCGATTGCTAATACTAAGGCGTTTACCCTTGCTGGCGGTGGCGACACCATTGCTGCGATTCAGAAATATGGCATTGAAGATAAAATTGATTATATTTCAACGGCTGGCGGTGCGTTTTTAGAGTTTTTAGAAGGTAAAAAATTACCAGCTGTTGAAATATTAGAATTACGTGCTAAAACTTAAAGTTTAGTATGACAGCCTGATACCTGTGTTATATGTAATGAAAAGGGGCTGTTAGTCCCTTTTTTGTTTTAATGACTTATTTTTTGCATTAAAGACTTAAGAGATACAAAATAGAGCGATACAAAAGTAAAGCTACTATAAGATAGTAAAAAAAGGTAAAAAGTTGACGCTACGCAAAACAAAAATTGTTGCAACCTTGGGTCCTTCTTCGAATAGCGAAGAGATGTTGGCGCGCATGATTACAGCGGGCGTGAACGTAGTGCGGCTTAATTTTTCTCATGGCACTGCGGCAGAGCATATCAAACGTGCTGAAATTGTCCGCAATATTGCGCTTAAGCTTGGTCGGCCTGTAGGCGTATTGTGCGATTTGCAAGGCCCTAAAATCCGTATCGGAAAATTTGAGTTAGGCAAAGTCACTCTAAAAACGGGCGATTTATTCGTACTAGATGCAGACTGTGAATTGGGCGATGAATATCAGGTCGGTTTGGATTACAAAACCTTGCCACAAGAAGTCACGGAAGGTGTAGTTTTATTGCTGGATGATGGTCGTATCACCATGCAGGTGGATAGAGTGAAAGGAAATCAAATTCATTGTATGGTACTAAGCGGAGGCGTACTGAGTAATAACAAAGGCATTAATCGCCAAGGTGGTGGATTATCCGCTGATGCGCTCACACTGAAAGACCGTGAAGATATTAAAACGGCTGTTGCACTGGAGGCTGACTATATTGCAATCTCTTTCCCGAAGTCAGCATTAGATGTTGAACTGGCACGCAGTTTGGTGAAAAAGGCAGGTGGCACGGCAAGTATTATTGCCAAAATTGAGCGTGCAGAAGCGATTGATAATCTCGAGTCCATTATTGAAGCGAGTGATGCCATTATGGTGGCGCGTGGTGATTTGGGTGTAGAAGTTGGTGATGCCGCTGTGCCAGGTTTACAAAAACGCATGATACGCATGGCGCGTTCGCAAAATAAACTGGTCATTACCGCTACGCAAATGATGGAGTCTATGATTATCAGCCCAATTCCAACGCGGGCTGAAGTGTCAGATGTGGCTAATGCGGTGTTGGATGGCACAGATGCGGTCATGCTTTCTGCCGAAACTGCAGCAGGTCAATATCCATTAGAAACCGTACAAGCAGTACATAGAGTGGTGATGGAGGCTGAAAAAGAATATTACAGCCAATACCGTATTCAAAAGTTAGACCAAAGCTTTGTAAAGACGGATGAAGCCATTGCCGCTGCTGCGATTTACACTGCTCAGCATTTAAAAGTAAAAGCGATTGCTGCATTGACCCAATCTGGTAACGCTGCACAATGGCTATCGCGCGCAGATGCTGAAGTACCAATTTATGCATTATCGCCAGATAAATTCGCACGCCGGAAATTGACTCTGCATCGCGGTGTTTATCCTTATCCAATCGCACAAGAAAATAAAGATAGGGATGAAATCTTGCAAGAAATGGAGCAGGTCTTGCTCCAGCAAAAAGTGGTTGATGTGGGCGATTTAGTCTTGCTTACATTTGGCGAGCCTATCGGTAGTTTAGGCGGCACTAATACTTTGAAGATCGTTAAAATTGGCGCAATAAAATAACGTTTGCGTAAATAACGTTACTAGTTAGCATAAGTAAAAAATAGATAAATCTAAGTTAGCCATTTATAATAGTCGACTATTCAATACCAATTGCAGGGTGCCAAACCAACTGCAAGCCATCAAATCAACTGTAAACTATCAAACAAATCACTTATGAGCCAGCCTTTATTAGAAACTAGCATTAAAAGCCTGAAACGTATCCATCAAGGTAAAGTACGTGATATTTACGATATTGATGCGAATACCATGTTATTAGTGAGCACTGACAGATTATCTGCTTTTGATGTGATATTGCCCACAGGCATTGCCAACAAAGGCGCAATGCTTACGCAGATGGCTAATTTCTGGTTTGAAAAACTAAAAAATGTAGTGCCAAATCATTTAACGGGTATCGACCCTAATTCCGTGGTGATTGATTTAGCAGAGCAAGCGCAGCTAGGTAGCCGTGCCGTCGTTGTAAAAAAACTGAAAGCGTTGCCGATAGAAGCTATCGTGCGTGGCTATTTAGTGGGTAGTGGTTGGAAAGAATATAAAGCTAAAGGTACAGTGTGCGGCATTAGCTTACCATCAGGTTTGCAAGAAGCTTCTAAGTTGCCAACACCCTTGTTTACACCGTCAAGCAAGGCGGCGGTAGGTGAGCATGATGAAAATATCACCTTGCAACAAACCGCAGACTTGATTGGTAAAGAGATGGCGGCACAGGTCGCCAAAGTGGCGATTGCGCTATATGAACAGGCGGCGGAGTATGCGCTGACTCGCGGCATTATTATTGCAGATACTAAATTTGAATTTGGTTTGGATGCAGATGGTGTGTTGCATGTGATGGATGAAGTATTA
>JACMNP010000174.1 GCA_014378495.1 Methylotenera sp.
ATCGTCAGGACTAACTAATAAGGCTTTGTGGTCACTAAAAGATACGCTATCAACAGCCAATGTTCTGTTCGATGGCGTACATAGAATTTTGCATACAACTCAATTTATCTAGCGATTGGTCTTACTTTGCTATAGCTTGATGTAATTGATTTTTATCTAATTTCTAGTGTTATTTAATTATTAGTTTAGAAATACCTAAAAGACTACAAACTATAATTCCATAGCAGTTGCGCTACGATAGCTTGAAGGAAGGTACTGATGCACAGCAGGCATCAATCTATTTTGCTCCTTCTTCACCATGGCATAACACTCACAACAACGATGCTCTAAAGATTTACGATTAAGCACTGTAATATGACCGCGACAATAATGAATCACACCAGCCTCTTGCAATTTAAGGGCTGCTGTCGTCACACTCTCTCTGCGTACGCCCAACAAGCTAGCTAATAGCTCCTGTGTCATGACTAAATCGTCTGCAGGTAAGCGATCAAGTCCAACTAATAAACGGCGGCATAATTGTTGGTCAATCGAATGATGACGATTGCATACCGCTGTTTGAGAAATTTGTGTAATCATCGCTTGGGTATACCTTAGCAACATATGGAGTAATGGACCATCTCTGTTCACAGCATTTTTGGCAGCTTGTGTGCGCAATCTATATCCTTGACCTGCACTTTGAACCATTGCTTGGTTAGGCGTTTCGTTACCACCCATAAATACTGAAACACCCACAACGCCATCATTACCCACCACTGCAATTTCAGATGAAGTCCCTTCTTGCGTCATGTAGAGTAACGATACAATCGCTGTAGTAGGGAAAATCACATGAGTATGCTTAATGCCAGGCTCACAGAGTATTTGTCCTAGTTTCAAATCCACTAACTCTAACTCATGCTCCCAAAGACTTAATTCAGAATATGGAAGTGAGGCAAGTAAATGATTTTGTCTTGGGCCAAGAGTCTCCTGAGATAAGTCTAATGACGAACCCGAAGATACGTTTAATGGTGTACTAGGTAGTGCTTTTGATAGAGTATTCATGGGATTCTCCTTACATTCTTGAGCCTCTATCATGAATAAATAATCGTATCTAAAACATAGGTGATTTTAGTCTTTTAATGTAAGAATGTTCCTACCCAAACATAACAAAATTCACAGTGATTTAGTCCTACAAATATCAGTTAAAGTCACTAATTTAGGCGCCATACCTACATCAATCATATTATGCAACTATGGATTCTAAATCAGTTCGCTCTGTAAACCGATGTTGAGCAACTGTAGCTACAAAACGTTTAATGAACGCATTATCTACCTTATCACCTTCACAAGTAATAACGCCTGGTGCTTGAAACTCACCTTCTAATGTTCCAGCAAATTGTGCAGCTTTGGTTAACAATATGACCCCCTCATCACAGGCCCCAATTGCCTTACCATGTTTGTAAGCTTCTTTAACAAACAACACCGCATTGGCATCATTGCAGAGAATTTCAGCACTTAACTGCCCACCCGGAATAAACACCGCGTCGAAAAGTACTGATGATACGGTCGCTAAACTATGGTCAACCTTAATAGGCTTACCTTCATGCTCACCTTTATAGTTATGGCCTTCATAACTCATCACCTCGCCTAACCGGGGAGCGATGATTTTGATGCTAGTACCGCCAGCTTGCAGTGCTTTGCTCATCGCACTAATGACTGCGCCATCAACATGATTAGCCACTAAAATAGCTACTCTACGGCCAATCACTGAATCTTTACGAGCGTTTTCCATACTGCGTGCGTTGTCCTTTACTGGCTTATCTGTAAGTAGCAAATGCTCAAAAGCCGCTGGCGGCGGTGGCACTGAAACCAAACCAAGCCCATCGGCTACGCGCTTCGCATGTAAAGCATCTACTTGAGTAAAGCTACCAACCATACGTTCACGTATCGCCACCACTGAAGCGGCTTGTTCCGAGCGATTTGCATCAAAATATGATGGCGCTAAACCCGTTAGATTAGCAGCAGTTTTTACATTTTTAGATTTGGAGATAATTGGGGGAATCATAAAAAAACTCCGTTAGTGGTATTTATACTTAACTTAACAATTTGAATCAAATTCAAAGCGTTATTGCAACATTCCGCCACAAAGCTCGGCACAAAGCTCGGCACAACGTTTACAAGTTTCAGCACAGTTTTTGCAGCATTCCATATCATGTTTGCCACATTCAGTGGCACAGTTTTGGCAGGCTTCCTCACAAATTGCACATATTGCTTTCATATGGATGCTGTCCCGCGCAATTGATGCTACGGCCATACGGCAAAAATCAGCGCATTCGATGTCTAACGCAATACAACTAGCCATCATATTTGGCTCAACTTCTTTTAAGCATTCAGAGGCACAATATAAACAAGCAACTGCGCAGTCATTGCATGCATTAAGACATTCAGTTTCTTTTTGAGTAAGCATGAAGCGCTCCAAATGGTATTGGTTAATAGTAGCTAATTGGTGAATGGTGACAATATTCATAGCGATACATCATCATTGATTTACTAATAGCTGTCAGTACGTCAACACACATATGGATTTGGTAAATATTATTAGCTTTTGGTTGATTGACAATAGTATGAAAAGTGTGTGGTAATGGTTGAATAACGAGCTTTTTATTGGAAATTTGCTGAAATGGATGACTCAAAAATTAGAGGCAAATGGAGTGTTAAAATCTACACTACAACTTGTTGTCAGCAAAAATATGTCTAAAAAATTAGATCCTGTTAAATTTCGTATTGTTGGCATGGGCTCCTCCGCTGGCGGATTAGAAGCTTTAGAGCAATTTTTTCGTAATACGCCTGCGAATTGTGGTCTAGCTTTTGTATTGGTATCGCATCTTTCGCCTGACCACGTGAGCATGCTGACTGAGATTCTGCAACGCACAACTACAATGTTGGTTGTTGAAGCGCAAGATCAAATGCAAGTATGTATTAATTGCGTTTATACGATTCCTCCCAACCGTGACATGGGGATTTTCAAGGGGAAATTGCAACTAAGTACCCCTGACCAACCACACGCACAACGCTTACCTGTGAATCAATTTTTTCGCTCACTAGCGCAAGACCAAGCTGAAAATGCCATTGGTATTATCCTTTCAGGCACGGGTACAGATGGGACTTTAGGATTACGAGAAATTGTTGGTGCTGGCGGAATCTCTGTAGTACAAGAACCAAGTAACGCAAAATATGATGGCATGATTTTGAGTGCGATTAAGTCTGGGTATGCCAATTATATTTTGCCAGTTGAAAAAATGGCGGAACTAATAATTGCTGGATTTCGACCAGAAAATCCTAATCTGGTAGCTGCATTACAGGATGGGGTTCTCAAAGCCTTGTTGCCAAATGCTGGGGTGCAAAAGATTGATGTGCTGAAAACTGGTGTGCTGAAAACTGTTCAGTCTGAAACTATAGATTCAAAAACTAGTTCTTTACCAATTAATGCACTATCAAACTCATCACACAAGCAAAGCCTAATGTCAGACCAGAAAAATTTGCAGCAAAAATCAATCGAATCTCCATTATCTGCGCAGGATTTGGTGCGTATTTTAATGCACCTGCGCACAGTGACTGGTCAAGACTTTTCATTATACAAAAAAAGTACAATTGGCCGCCGTATTGAGCGCCGCATGTTGCAACACAATATTGACAATGCCGAAGTATATTTGCGCTACCTGAAGGAAAATCCAGCTGAAGCGCATATTCTATTTAAAGAATTACTGATTAATGTCACTAGTTTCTTTCGTGACACAGAAGCGTTTACTGTGTTGCAAAAAGAGGTTTTGCCACAATTATGCAAAGATAAACCCAGTGATTATATTTTTCGGGTATGGGTCGCAGGTTGCGCTACTGGTGAAGAAGCTTACTCAATCGCTATTTTGTTGAGTGAATTAGAGAATGAATCACACCAAGCGTTTAAAGTACAAATTTACAGTACTGATTTAGATGACCATGCAATTGCAATTGCACGCGCTGGCATTTATTCAGCAAACATTGTGCAAGATGTGTCACCAGAAAGATTACGGCGCTACTTTGTTAAAGAAGATACCGGTTATCGCATAAAAAAAGAAATCCGGGAAATGATCCTGTTTGCTGTGCACAACGTAATTAAAGACCCGCCATTTACAAAACTAGATTTGCTCACTTGTCGTAACCTGATGATTTATCTTGAGCCTGAGCTACAAAATACATTGATTCCAGTATTCCATTACGCGCTTAAACAAGATGGAGTGATGTTTCTCTCTCCATCTGAAAGCATCGGTAATCACGCTGAACTTTTCACACCTATTAATCGTAAATGGAAATTTTACACAGCAATGCATAGTACTTCATCCACGCGCACCTTAATCACCACACCATTGGCTTGGGTTAAAGGCAGCCATAGCAGAGTTGTAGAGGAAACCATGATAAAAAATAAAGACACTGACTTCAAAGAGCCTAATTTTGGCGACATTACACGAAAATTGCTAATTCAATACTTTGCACCAGCATCAGTCATTATTAATCTTAAAGGCGATATACTTTTTGTGCATGGCGATACAGGTAAATACCTACGCCCTGCGCCTGGCGAAGCGAGTCTGAATATTGTTGAAATGGCACGTGAGGGTTTAGAGCGTGAACTTCGTTCAGCGATTCACTTGGCGAATGTTCAGGGCATACCCACTATTAATCGAGAAATGCAGGTCAAAACCAACGGTGGTTTTACAACTGTCGGGTTAAGTGTTCGGCCTCTGCCAAAACTAGAAAGTGGCGCAGGCAGTACAAATGATCATGCCAATTTATTATTGATTAGCTTTCAAGACATCGCAACACCAATCATTAAGACAAAAAATAAAGGTACCATCAAAGCTTCTGAAGCAGGTCGAGTAGCAGAACTAGAAAACGAGTTAGAGTTTACTAAAGAGAACTTGCAAACCACCATCATGGAGCAACAAACCTTTAATGAAGAACTAAAATCAACCAATGAAGAACTACAGTCTACTAATGAAGAGTTGCAATCGACCAATGAAGAGCTAGAAACCTCAAAGGAAGAGTTGCAATCAGTAAACGAAGAGTTAATTACCGTTAATGCTGAATTGCAGTCTAAAATCGAGCAACTGGCAGGTATGCAGAACGACATGAAAAATCTGCATGACAATATGAATATTGGTATTATTTTTCTCGACCAGCACATGAGTATTCGGCGCTTTACGCGCGACGCGACTAAGGTATATCGTTTAGTGCAATCTGATTTGGGGCGTCGTTTAGCAGATATTAAATCTGATCTTATTTCAGATGATCAAACGGATATTATGCTGGAAGAAAGCTTGCTAAACCAAGCTCAGAGTGTACTCGAAACTTTAGTCTCATTTGAGCGCGAAGTACAAACCAATAAAGGTGTATGCTATTTATTAAGGATACAGCCTTATCGCACACTGGATAACGTGATTGAAGGCGTTGTACTGACTTTTACTGATATTACGCAGCGCGTTAAAGCGGAAATCGCAGTAAAGCATGCCTTAGAACTATCAGAAAGCATTGTTGACACCATAAGCGAACCCTTGTTAGTGCTGGATGCTAATTTACAAATCGTATCGGCTAATCGAGCTTTTTGCCAATACTTTCAAGTCACCTCGAAAGATACTTCGGGCAGAAAAATATATGATTTAGGTAATCGTCAATGGAATATTGCCGCTTTACGCGAGTTATTAGAAACCATATTGCCGCGTGATCAAACTTTTGAAGGTTATGTAGTAGAACACGACTTTCCTAATATCGGTCATCGAAAAATGATGCTAAATGCGCGCCGTATTGATGGTAAGTTAGATGAACCATCGTTAATTTTATTGGCGATGGAAGAAGTAAAAACTGTTTCAAATAAGGTGAGTCCATCATGAATGAAAAGCCTGACACAATAGAATGGGATGGTATAGAAAAACGTAAGTCGTTGAGATCAATGGCCGAATCTATGGTGGCTGGTGTCTCTCCAGACGACATTAAGGCGCAACCTAACGAAATATTGCTCCATGAGCTTTTAGTTCATAAGGTTGAGCTAGAAATGCAGAATGAAGAATTGCGTAAAGCGCATCTCAATATGGAGGAAGCGAGAGATCGTTATTGGCATCTTTATGAGTTTGCTCCCGTAGGCTATATCACAGTTACGCGTGAGGCCATGATTAGTCAAATCAACCTGACCGCATGCTCAATGTTGAATGCTAACCGCTCTAAAATAATAAATCGACGTTTTCCTAATTGCATTATTCCTTCAGCGCAAAACCATTGGCACCGCATGTTTCTTAATATAATGCAGCAAGTAGAAAATGACAGGCATACCTTTGATTTAGAAATGTTGCGTGATGATGGCACCACATTTTACGCGCATTTAGACTGCCTTAAATTGAGTATTGAAGATGGCTCTCCGTTACTGCGAATTTCAATCACCGATATCAGTAAACTTAAGCAAGCAGAAGCAGATTTGAGCATTGCTGCCATTGTCTTTGAATCCAAGGAACCGATGATGGTCACTGATGCTGAGAATAAGATTCTGCGTGTTAATCAAGCGTTTACAAAAAATACTGGTTACGCGATGAGTGAGGTAGTTGGTCAAAAACCAAGTTTCCTTAAATCAGGCAACCACCAATACGACTTTTATAATGCGATGTGGGAAAGTATTCATCAAACAGGTCATTGGGAAGGTGGTATTTGGAACAAAAGAAAAAATGGTGAGATTTATTCAGAATGGTTACGTATTACTGCGGTTAAAAATGAATCAGGCGATGTGACCAATTTTGTAGGTATTTTTTCCAACAGTACAAATGCCGAATAAAGTGAGCTAAATCATCATGGCTTTATTGAAAAAAAACTTTCCTATTGTTTGTGTTGGTGGCTCTGCTGGCGGCCTTGATGCTTATATTAGACTATTACAAAATCTGCCAGATAACATGGATGTGGCGATTGTGATTGTGAATCATATTAGAACAATGCCTACACATCTGCATGAAATCCTTCCTAGCTATACCCCCATGCCAGTTGAGCTCATTTCAGAACATTTGTTAATCAAACCTAATCATGTATTTATCATTCCTGAAAATAGAGATTTGCATGTTAAAAATGGTAAGTTTGAGTTAAAACCTATCTCTAAACCCAAAGGCTGGCCTGATGTGATCACAGTTTTTTTAAGTTCACTGTCTCGATATTGGGATGGAAAGCTTATCGCCGTGATTGTTTCTGGTTTCGATGGCGATGGTTCTGCAGCGCTATGTGAAATTAAAGAAGTAGGTGGCATTACCATTGCGCAAAAACTCAGCACAGCGAGTCAACCAGATATGCCAGAAAGTGCGATTGCCAGTGGTTGTATCGATTTTGTATTGTCGCCAGAAGATATTGCCAAAGAAATCATAAAAATTGCGCGAGCTGAAGACTGATAAAGTCTTTAAACTTATATTAACGGGAAAGTAGATAAATGTGTGTTCAATTTAACATACGCTACTGAAAATCTTGTGGTATGTTAATAACTACACATGATTAGTTTAAGCAGTATGCCTCAACAATTTCGTATCGCCACTTTCAATATCCACAAAGGCTCAACGCATTTTAATGCAAGTTTTTCTTTGCATCATCAGCGTGCTTTGCTGCAAAAATTACATGCGGATGTAGTGTTTTTACAAGAAGTGCAAGGGGTGCATGCACTTAAAAGTAAGCGTTTTACAACATGGCCAATTTCTGGACAGGCTGAATTTTTAGCAGATGCTGTATGGCCTGATTTTGCCTATGGTAAAAATTCTGTATACCCTGCAGGGCATCACGGTAATGCGTTACTTTCAAAGTTTCCGATTATTAAAACGCATAATCGAGATATTTCCGCACATACTTCAGAAGAGCGCGGCATGTTGCATTGTGAAATAAATGTACCTGATTGGGATAAACCTTTACATGCGATCTGTCTACATTTAGGCTTATTTGCGCATTGGCGCCACCAACAATTATTAACAGTAGCTATTTATATTGAACAACATGTACCCGCCGACGCACCTTTAATTATTGCAGGGGATTTTAATGATTGGAGTACCCGTGCTGGCAAACAATTTGCCGCACGATTAAATCTCCACGAGGTGTTCGAGCATCACACAGGCAAACCCGCGAGAAGCTTTCCCTCTTGGTTACCAATGTTAAGGTTAGACCGCATTTATGTACGTGGCTTTCATGTAAAACAGGTAGAAGTGCATGCAGGTCCGCAATTTATTAAATTATCTGACCATGCCATACTAACGGCTACCTTAACAAAAATATGACCCGCTTTTTTAATGGCAATCAAATCCAATTGTTACGTAATGGTGCTGATTATTTTCCAGCTCTGGAAGCCGCCATTCAAAATGCAGAGCATGACATTTATTTGCAAACCTATATTTTTGAAGCGGATAACATTGGCATTAGTATCGCTAATGCGCTAAAAAATGCTGCGCATCGTGGAATTATTGTCAATGTGTTGTTAGATGGCTTTGGCTGCAAAGATTTACCCAAAGCTTTCGTAAAAGAACTAGAGGCTGCGGGTGTGCAAGTGATGTTCTATCGGCCAAAAATATCCCCTTGGACATTGAAAAAAAGCCGTTTAAGAAGATTACATCGAAAAATCACGGTTATTGACAGCAAGGTTGGTTTTGTCGGCGGTATTAATATTATTGACGATTACAACGTACCAGATAATATGCCGCCACGTATTGACTACGCCGTGAGGCTAGAAGGTAGTTTATTACCTATGATGGCAGCAAGTGTACATAAACTTTGGCGTCGCATGGCATGGACGCATTTACAGCCTATTATTTTGGATGCTTACAAAGCTAGTATCACTAGCACGCACTCATCAGACACTTCAAGCAGCAATACCAAAAACAATATAAAAGCTGCGCTGGTAATGCGAGATAACATGCTGCATAGACGTGATATTGAAAATGCTTATTTAGCGGCGATAGCACAAGCACGTACCGAAATCATTATTGCCAATGCTTATTTCGTACCTGGTAGAAGGTTTCGTCAAGCGTTGTTAAAAGCATCTAAGCGTGGTGTCAATGTCAAACTATTACTGCAAGGCCGCATGGAATATTTTTTAATGTTTGCCACCCATGCTTTTTATAATATATTTTTAAAAAGTGGTATTGAAATCTACGAATATCGTAAAGGCTTTATGCACAGTAAAGTTGCGGTGATTGATGGCTATTGGGCGACTGTAGGCTCATCTAATATTGATCCTTTCAGCCTGTTATTAGCACGCGAAGCCAATATTGTCGTACAAGACAAAGTATTTGCCAACGAGTTACGCACAGATATTATGTTATCTATTCAAGATGGTACCTATCATGTGTCTGCACAAGACTGGGCTAAAGGCCACGCGATGAAGCGTTTTGCATCATGGCTTGCTTATGGTTTAGTGAGAGTATTTGTTGGCATTATTGGTTACTCAAAAGAACAATAGTTAGTTAAACGTATATTCATTAAGCAATGTTAAAGTATGGCGTGCAATTTGCTCGTCTTCATTTGAGGCAATGACCTTAAGCTCACAATGAGAGGTAGCGTCTTGAATTGAGTAGTTTTTACTGTAATGATGCGTACACTGGTTTTTAGTCGCATCTAGATTAACACCCGCCCAAGTCAACCCCTCGACAATTTTTGCTCTGGTCTCATAATCATTTTCTCCAATACCGCCAGTAAAAACCAGCATGTTAATCCCACCAAGGACTGAGATCATTGCAGCGATTTGTTTTTGTGCGGCATAACAAAATATTTGAATTGCCAGCTTTGCATAATGGTTTGATTTTTCAGCCTGTCGCAATCGCTGCATATCACTATCGACACCAGAAATCCCCAGCAAGCCAGATTGATGATCAACCAAATTTTCTAGCATTGCTGCATCAAACCGCTTTTCACGCATTAAGTAAATAAGGATACCAGGGTCAATATCACCGCTGCGCGTGCTCATCATCATGCCACCCGTGGGTGTTAAGCCCATACTAGTATCGATTGATTTCCCATTTTTAATAGCAGTGATGCTAGCGCCATTGCCAAGATGCGCAATGACTAATCGTTTGGGCAGCTTAACATCCAGTTGATGCACGATAGATTCGCATGATAGACCATGAAATCCATAGCGTCGCATCCCTTCTAATTGTAAAACTTTAGAAATTGGCAACATACTTGCAACCTCTGGCATTTCGGCATGAAAAATAGTATCGAAACACGCAATCTGTGGGAGGTGAGGAAATACCGCTTTGGTCATTTTAATCACTGATAGCGCTGCTTTATTATGTAGTGGCGCAAAGCTACTAGCCGCTTCGATTTTTTTAATGACTACATCATCAATCATACAATGTTGCCTGAGCTTAAAGCCGCCGTGTACAACACGATGCCCCACTGCGATAGGCGCGGGCATATTTAACTCGGCCAGCAATCTAACAATATGCAGTATTGCTTCTTTATGGCTAGCAAAATTAAGCGTCTCATCAAACAACGCGGTACCGCATGAGTTTTTTGCATGAAACCTACCATGGTCAGTAGCCACAGATTCAGCCTCTCCAGAGAATAAAGTTTTAATTTGAGAGGATTGATACTCAAAAGAGTCATCTATAAAAGACTCTTCTTTAAAAGTATTTATCGAGGGCGATTTAAGTTGATACAAACCAAACTTCAGCGAAGAAGACCCGCAATTAAGTACTAGAATAATGGCTGTATTCACAAGTTCCAGCGCCAATTAAGTACTTCGGGCATGTCTTCCCCATGCTCACTGATATATAACTTGTGACGCTGCATAGTTGTCCAGTAACGGGCTGTTTCTTGCTCCACCTTATCGCTAAATCTTGGAATACGTTTGATAGCATCCAGCGCTAACTGATAACGGTCAAGATTATTCAGCACCACCATATCAAAAGGCGTTGTGGTCGTACCCTCCTCTTTGTAACCGCGCACATGAATATTGTGATGATTGTTGCGTCTGTAAGTCAACTTGTGAATCATCGCAGGATAGCCATGAAAGGCAAAGATGACTGGCTTGTCAATGGTAAATAACGCATCAAATTCATGATCTTCTAAACCATGAGGATGTTCAGACTGAGGCTGTAATACCATTAAATCCACCACATTGACTACTCGAATGCGTATATCTGGCAGATATTCACGCAATAGCGTCACGGCAGCAAGCGTTTCTAATGTGGGCACATCACCTGCACAGGCCATGATTACATCAGGATTACCCTCATCATTACCAATATCTTTGGCTCTATCATTACTGGCCCAGAGCCAAACGCCAATTCCAGTCGCACAATGTCGCACCGCAGCATCAATATCTAACCACTGCCACTCTGGCTGTTTACCAGCGATAATCACATTAATATAGTTGCGGCTACGCAAACAATGATCAGCGACTGACAACAAACAATTAGCGTCTGGTGGTAAGTAAATTCGGACTATATCGGCTTTCTTATTTGCAACATGGTCAATAAAACCAGGGTCTTGATGTGAAAAGCCATTATGATCTTGCCGCCATACATGCGATGTAAGCAAGTAATTCAGTGATGCAATCGGTTCTCGCCAGGGTATTTGCTTACTTACTTTAATCCATTTAGCATGCTGATTGAGCATAGAGTCGATAATCGAAATAAATGCTTCATAGCACGAGAAAAAACCATGGCGTCCCGTTAGCAGGTACCCTTCAAGCCAACCTTCACACAAATGCTCACTTAACACTTCCATTACACGGCCATTAACACTAAGGTTGACATCCACTTCATCAACCTTTGCCATCCACTCTTTGCCTGTGACTTCATATACGGCTTGTAATCTGTTTGATGCGGTTTCATCCGGGCCAAAAATTCTAAAATTATTCTTATCTAGATTAAGTTTCATCACATCGCGTAGAAACTCACCTAATACTTGCGTTGCCTCTGCCTTGACACCGCCAGCTTTAGGCACAGCCACTGCGTAATCTGTAAAATTCGGCATGGCTAACGGTTGTAATAGTTTTCCACCATTAGCATGGAGATTAGAACCCATACGATGATGGCCAGTTGGTGCTAGCGCGGCTAATTCTTCAACCAACTTACCTTGCTCATCAAATAACTCTTCTGGTTTATAACTTTTTAGCCAATCTTCAAGTAGTTTTAAATGTTCTGGCGTCTTTAAGTCAGCAATTGGCACTTGGTGAGAACGCCAAGTGCCCTCCACTGGCTTGCCATCTACAAATTTCGGGCCTGTCCATCCTTTCGGAGTGCAAAAGACAATCATGGGCCAGCGCGGGCGCTCTAAAGTTTTTGCCTTATTTTTCACATTGACGGCAGACCGAGCAGTCGTTTGAATTTGTCGAATTTCCGCGAGAATCTTATCCAAAGTACCGGCAAGATTTTGATGCACTAGTTCCGGGTCATCGCCCTCAACAAAGTAAGGTTCATGGCCGTATCCCTGCAGTAACTTAGTTAGTTCTTCACGACTAATACGAGACAATATTGTTGGGTTAGCAATTTTAAAACCATTGAGATGCAAAATTGGTAACACTACGCCATCTCGTGCAGGGTTTAAAAATTTATTGGAGTGCCAGCTTGCCGCAAGCGCGCCTGTTTCCGCTTCACCATCGCCAATAATACAGGCAACAATTAAATCGGGATTATCGAATGCAGCACCATAAGCATGGGCTAAAGAATACCCTAATTCTCCTCCCTCATGAATTGAGCCAGGAACCTCAGGCGAAACATGACTAGAAATACCATACGGCCAAGAGAACTGCCGAAACAGGCGCTCTAATCCACTTTTATTACGCTCAATCGCTGGGTAATGCTCTGAATATGAGCCTTCAAGGTAACTATTTGCCACAATACCTGGCCCGCCATGTCCCGGCCCTATGATAAACATCATATTAAGATCATTCTCTTTAATGAGCCTATTTAAATGGACGTATAAAAAATTTAAACCTGGCGTCGTACCCCAATGCCCAAGTAATCTGGGTTTAACATGTTCGTGCTTCAGTGGCTCTTTAAGCTGTACATTGGCTTGTAAATAAATCTGCCCAACAGACAAGTAATTGGCCGCACGCCAATAAGCATGGATTTTTCGTAAAAGATCTGGCGATAGTGGATTAATCATCGAAGGAATCAAGTCTTGATGTATTTTTCACAGACATACTTTTTACATCAGTAAGATTAAAACTAGCTGCGTAAACAATATTTTGCATACACTTTAAATTAAATAAAGCCATAAAATTAAATAAAGGCATAGTCATCCCGATAGTTTTTATAAAATAGTTTTTTATAAAACCAATAATTTTTCATAAAAATTGATATAAAAATTATTGTTCTTCGCGTCACTGCAAGTCTGTACGTCAGCGCACACAGGTCGAATAGGCTTATTTTTTGTCTTTTAAATATAAGTTTTAAGTGTGCTATCGAACAGATTAATCGACATGGTTTACACATACTCAATCTCAGGTTAATTTTTTAGATTTAATTGTTTGAACTCATTTGGTTTAAAGGAAAAATAAAATGGAAACTGATGCAGATGTTGAATTCGATTTACCTATGAAAAGTGATTTAAAAATTAAGCAAGACGTAATTGCCGAATTGGTTTGGGACTCAGCCATTGATGCCGCACAAATTGGTGTTGAGGTGAATAATGGCGTCGTAACATTGGCTGGACACTTGAATAGCTTTGCGGAAAAATGGTATGCAGAACGTGCTGTTCAGCGTATCACTGGCGTAAAAGCCTTAGCGATGGATGTCGATATCACGCTACCGGGATCGACCGTACGTAACGATACTGATATTGCACGCACCGCTGAAAATGTGTTGCAATGGATGACTTATTGGCCAAAAGACGCGGTTAAAGTAATGGTTGAAGACGGCTGGATCACATTGTCTGGCGAAGTGGACCTAGAATACCAAAGAAAAGCTGCAACTGATGCTGTGCGGCATTTAATGGGTGTAACAGGCGTTAGTGATCAAATTACGCTTAAAGTAAACTCGTCTTTAGAGTCTGTTAAATCTGAAATTGAAGCTGCACTAAGTCGTCGTGCCAAATCTGATGCTCAGCACATTTTAGTCAAAGTGAATGGTGGTAATGTCACACTCTCAGGTTATACACATAGCTGGTATGAACGCGAATTAGCTAGGCATGCTGCTTGGGGCACACCAGGAGTAACTAATGTAGTGGATGAACTGACCGTTAATTATTCAGAGTGATGAAATTGCCTAATATTCGATAGTCTAGTTAAATAAAACTAAATTAGGTGTGCTTGATTAAATAAGCACTATCTATTAAAGCTTTACAATAAAAACAATATCATCTGGGGCGCTGTCATCAATACTCAAATTGCAAATCGTCACTTTTTAATTCAAAGTATGTTTGAACCTGCGCTGCCACCACGCGCATTAGATACGCATAAGGGATCTAATGGTAGCGTTGCTATCATTGGTGGTGACACAGGAATGGTAGGCGCTGTACTATTGGCTGCAAGAGCTGCATTATTAAGTGGTGCGGGCCGTGTTTATGCAGCATTGCTATCTAATGAGGCACCCGTAGTAGATTTATGTCATCCTGAAATCATGATGCACTCAGCTTCGATGCTGAATCATTTATCGCAGCTTAATTGCGTAGTCGTTGGCCCCGGCTTAGGTACTTCTGATGCAGCGATTGAGTTGCTAGAATTTGGTTTAGTGCAAAATGTACCGTTATTACTAGACGCTGATGCGCTGAATCTAATTGCTACACATCCACATTTAGCGAACATGACTAAAAATCGACAAGCTGAAACTGTCATTACGCCACACCCAGGTGAGGCCGCTAGACTACTATCGATCAGTACTGAAAGTATTCAGCAAAATCGTACAGAAAGTGCACTCACTTTAGCAAATACTTTACATGCCACCTGTGTTTTAAAAGGGGCAGGTACCATATGTGCAAACCATGATGGCAGTTGGTTTATTAATACCAGTGGTAATCCTGGACTCGCTAGCGGTGGTACTGGAGACGTATTAAGCGGCATAATTGGCAGCTTAATTGCACAAGGTTTGAACGGGATTTCAGCAGCTAAGCTAGGTGTTTATGTGCACGGTGCAGCAGCAGATGCGCTGGTTGCACAAAATATCGGTCCAGTTGGACTTACTGCGACTGAAGTAGCGCAACAGGTTAGGCAAATCATTAATCAACTGAACAAGATAGAGGCTAAGTAGCAAAAAATTAGACCTTCTATTACTGTAATTGCCAGCGTAGCCAAGTGAATAAGATATTGCCGTTACCATCACCGCCAGGAATATAGGTAGATTGCACCGATAACTTTTTATATTCAACAGATGCAAGCGGTACGATGATAGGAATTGGGACATAATTAAAATCTGAGCGCATCGTGATACCTACGCTGTAGCCAGCACCTAATCGCACGTTTTCTGAAGGGCGCCATATTTTTTGATAGCCATAACCTACTAATGGCTCTAGCTTGTTGTGTGAATCCATGAAGGCCATACCATATAGCGCGTGCCAGTTACCTTTTTCATCGTAGCGATATTTGCCGATACCTAAGCCCCAAGGCTCCTCATTGAATTCTTTGATTTTATCAGCATCATAATAACGGCGGTTATGCCAAGTGCTCACTGGAATATAAAGCTCATAATTAGGCGATTGCCATGTATCAGTCAAGGTTTCTTGTACACGAGACCACATACTATTATTCACCGGCGCTACTGCTTGTTCTTCATTAGCAATGCTAGTTGTAGATACACACCATAGACTTAATGCAACTAACCAATACTGAAACTGATGTAAACGCTGCACATCAAGAGATTGGTTAAGTTGCGTTTTAAAGCCTACTTTTTTAGACACTATTACGGTTTGGGCATTACTTTGACTATTACTTTTCTGCTTAATCATACTTTCCTGTGGATATTTCTTTTCATCATTGCTTTGGGCTCGCATCATACATGTGTTGCCTCGTTAATGGTAACAATAAAGTGCCAGCATTACGCTTGCTTGCTAATACTTGGTAAATACCAATTTCGCCAGATTCAAACTCAAGCGCACAAGTCGCCATATATAGACGCCAAATACGGTAAGTTGATTCATTCACGTACTTTAGCGCCTGCTCGTGATGTTGTTCCAGCCGAGCAACCCAGTGTCTTAGCGTCATTGCATAATGTGGGCGCATAGCTTCTACGTCAGCGATTTCAAACTTGTTACGCTCCATGACTCGTTGAATATTGCTAATAGTATCAAGCTGCCCATCAGGAAATATATAACGATTAATAAATTCAGTAGATAAAGTTTTATTCCAACCTTCTACATCGTGCGTGATGCCATGGTTTAAAAATAAACCCGACGGCTTGAGTAATCTGTGAACACTAGCAAAATAAATAGGTAGATTCTTTAAACCTACATGTTCAAACATACCAATACTTGAAATTTTATCGTATTCAGCATCGCCTTCAATATCGCGATAATCACGCAGTTCTACAGTGACAAGATGCTCAAGCCCTGCATTAGCAATACGCTGACGGGCTAATTCCAATTGTTGCTGGCTCAGTGTCACTCCATGGGCTTGCACACCATAATGCTTTGCCGCATGAACCACTAATGCACCCCAACCACAACCAATATCCAACAAACGGTCGCCAGGTTTTAATAGCAGCTTACGGCAGATATGATCAAGCTTAGCAAGCTGCGCGTCATCTAGCGTGTCGTCAATATGCTGAAAATAGCCGCATGAATAGACCATATTTTTATCTAGCCACAATGCATAAAACTCATTAGAAACGTCATAATGAAAATGAATAGCATCACGATTTTCCGCTTTTGAATGTGCTTTTATGGCGTGATTATAAATTCTGGCGCGTTTAAATATTGATGATTTTTTTACGTCATCATTACCTGCTGTTGCCTCTAACATTGGCAATTTAACTGCGCTGAATACTGCACCCAATCGATCAAATAAAGACATGCGAATGATATTTAGATGGTCTTTTAAACTAACAGCAGCGAAAAAATCACCTTCAATATCGATGTCACCACGAAAATAAGCATCGGCCATCCGAAGAGGATCGCGACCAAGTACCATAGACCGAATGACATTAGGGTTACGACAAACTAAGGTAAATGTTGGCTCAGTAGCATCTGAACCAGCGTTACTCAGGGTCAGATTATTGACTGTTAAAGCATTAAATTCTGAACTATCTAATTTGCAAGTATCAGATTTCACAGTGTTGGGCTTTAAATCGCTGGGCTTTAAAGTACTAGATTTTGAACTATCAAACTGTA
Source organism: Methylotenera sp. (assembly GCA_014378495.1). Lineage (GTDB taxonomy): Bacteria > Pseudomonadota > Gammaproteobacteria > Burkholderiales > Methylophilaceae > Methylotenera. The sequence continues at coordinate 17,278 of JACMNP010000174.1, forward strand.
ATGCATCAAGCGCAAGATTACCTAGTTTCAGCACCCTACCATTCCATAAACGAAATGTAACACTGCCATTGAAACTACTAAACAAACGTTTTAATAAGTCAGAAGCTTCTTCAACTCCCTGATTCGATAGGTATATTGCCTGATTAAAAGATTGAGTATTGGCAAGCTGTGGGTCGGTAAAACTTTCGACATTAGATGCAATACCAGATTGAATATTAGTAGTTTGCTTAAATTTTGCCATTACCTACCTCCCTATATAATTTTTTAATTTGAAAGTACTGTCGCAGTGCTTAAAAATCATCAAATAACAAGATTATTAAATAGCAGATATGCGCTATTTAATGAGCGGCAACGGTAATTTTAAGTAAATTTTATAAGGAAATCAATTTTTGGTATGTGCGACCGCGAACATTACGGGCAATATGTCTAGCGTAGTTCAAACAAGCTTCTATCGTACTTGCCAATAAAATGCCTGCTCAAATTACCCTCTCAACGATCAACGTTAGCTAATGATCATATTAAAAGAATACTAAAAATATTGCGTTTTAAAATACCGACTTTTAGTAAATCGATCTAATACCAATTTACCTACAGATGCTGAAATAAAGCTAATGAGAATACCCCAAGCAATATCAACCAAAGCTAAACTTAGCGGCCAGTCTTTTAACAAGGCTAAGTTTGTTAAATCGTATGAGGCATAAACAAAAAAACCAAACAACCCAGCTTTAGGTGCTGTTTTACGTAAACCCTGCTTAGTTGCGTAAGGGGCTAACGTAAACATCACTAAGCCTAATGTATAAACTAGGTAAAACAAAGCCGCATAGCCTAAATTAGGTTGTGCCGCCATTAAATGTCCAATTCCACGCTGATACATTGGCTGCGCAATAGTGCCAAGCCAAATAAAATCAAGCAATACCATCACAATAATAATAGCGATGAATGCTGCGAAGTATTTTTTCATGATAGAAATGCCTCAGAGTAATATTCTGTTGATATTTTTAATATCAACAGAATATTACTCTGAAAAAGCAATAAATCTTTATTTGGGTCGTAATCGTAGGTTTAAAGATTAAAAATTAAAGGTCAATGCTGAAATATTACGATGGGAGCCATGTGCATTCAGCTAAAAATTTAATCTACATTATTACTATGAATGCATTAACTTAATTTTTGCCTGATTTATTAGCGGTTAACCGCCATACTACATTTCCCACATCGTCAGCCACTAACAATGCGCCTTGCTTATCTATCGCAACCCCTACTGGTCTTCCATAAGCTTCATCCTTTTTGCTTAAAAAGCCTGTGAGTACGTCAATGGCTTGACCTGCTGGCTTACCACTTTCAAATGGCACAAAAATCACCTTATAACCACTATGAGGCTTGCGATTCCATGAACCATGCTGGCCAATAAACATACCATTAGTAAATGGCGCTGGCAAACTCGTGCCGAATGAAGATGCTAGCCCTAACGATGCGGTGTGCGAACCTAACGCATAATCAGGAATAATTGCCTTGTTCACCATGGCAGACTGTGGTAGTTGCGCGCGTTCATCAACATGTTGTCCATAATAACTATAAGGCCAACCGTAAAAGCCACCGTCTTGCACTGAGGTTAAATAGTCAGGGACTAGATCACCGCCAATTTCATCACGCTCATTCACCACTGTCCATAATGCACCGTTACTTGGCTCCCAAGCTAAACCATTTGGGTTACGCAGTCCTGAAGCAAATATTCGGTGTGCACCATTATTGATATCAACCTCCCAAATAGCGGCGCGCTCGGCTTCAGCAGCCATACCGCGTTCTGCCACATTACTGTTTGACCCAACTGTGACATATAACTTGGTGCCATCTGCACTTGGTATCAAATTTTTAGTCCAATGATGATTAATAGGGCCACCTGGTAAATCAACTACTTTGGTCGCTGGGGCTAGTATATGTAAATCACCATTATTGTAAGGAAATTTAATGACTGCATCCGCATTTGCAACGTAAAGATTATTGCCTACTAATGCCATACCAAAAGGTGAGTTTAATCCATCTAACAACACAGATTGCACATCAGCTACCCCATCTCCATTAGTATCACGCAACAACGTAATACGGTTAGCACTGGGCACACCCGCACCCGCTTTCTTCATCACGAGACCCATTACCCACCCTTTGATGCCGTTACCATCGTCAGGTTTAGGCGGTGCATTGGTTTCTGCTACTAGCACATCACCATTAGGCAATACATATAACCAACGTGGATGATCTAAATTACGCATAAAAGCAGCCACTGTCGTACCTGTAGCTGCCTCTGGCTTGCCATCCACTGGCCAACCAATTGCAGGCGCTATATTTAAAGTTGGGAAAATGGACTGATGTGGCGGTGGCAATGTAGGGTTGGGACCCATGCCCGCTGAAATAGGTAACTTCGCTTCTTGGCTACAAGCAGAAAAGCTCAAAAGAGCTAAAGTAATTGATACGGCACTAAACCTTTTATACATTGGCTTATTGCCAGTAGCTCTTTTGATTGACATCGTTAAATCCTACCCATTAGCAACAAGATAATAATAATAATGACGACAACACCTAAACCACCACTTGGGCCATAACCCCAGTTTTTACTGTGCGGCCAACTTGGTATAGCGCCAATCAGCAATAATATTAAAATAACCAACAATACAGTACTTAAACTCATGGGATTCTCCTTATCATTATAATTATCGCAGTAACTATTTTAGTAATTACCGCGGTAAATTCGGTTGATTTAGTTAGCTGGTGCTGTTGTAGGGGCTGGATCTGCAGGTGGTGGAACAATAATAGTGTTTGTGCTACCCGCATCACCTTTAACCCCAGGCGTACCTACATCGCCAGGAATACCAGCATTGCCAGTATCGCCTTTGATGCCACTATCACCCTGTGTTCCTTGCTCGCCATTTTTTCCTGGTGCGCCAGCAGGCCCTGGCACTACAACAGTATCAGCAGGTACATTCACTACAGTTGGTTTATCACAAGCAGTAAGCATAACAGCACTAAGCAAAGCTGAAAAAAGTATAGAACGATTCATAATGACTCCTTTAAGATTAGAAAATCTTGTCACAAATGTTAAAAAAATTAAGCCATTTGCGACTAAACTACCGAAGCAATTTAATCACTCGCATGCGCTATGAGTGAACATTAGCCCTATGTTGTATAGAGTTCTGTGCGCTGTCGAACACTGTAGTAATTTTGTACTCACCTATTTGAATTTATTGAGCAGTTAGCGGTTTATTTAGACTTCTATGCATGAGCGCTTCGCAGCCTGCAGCACGACTTTTAGCCTCTTTAGTATCGCCATTATCAAACAATGGAATTAGCGCTGCTAATGGATTAAGTAAGCCTAAAAACAGTGAAGATGCTAGCTTTATCCCGATAGGTTGCTTCTCTAAAGATACCTCAGGATTGGCAAAACTCCCTCTTATCTGTAACGGTGCGCGCAATGTTAATGGGCTAAAGTCTTTTGGCATGACTATTGCACGCAAGTTAAGTGCCTCAGTCGCCAATGACAGCGATCCATCAACCCAAACCGCAGAGTCTTTAGTATCTACTACCATTACATGGGGACGGAAAACGCCTTCTTTTGCGATTAAATCAAATATACCGCATTGCACTGGTAAAGATTCATCACCCTTAAATAACACCCCCATTGCCTGCGCCAAATCTAAACCTGCTACCTCAATCACAAAGTGTGAAACAGCACCATCTTGCAACTCGCTACGAATGTTGCCACTTAATGTCGCTAAAATCTCAGCTGTAGAAATGCCTTGCCCTTTTAATACAGCCTGTCCATTCAATCTGCCAGATATATAGGGGGGCAAACCGTCATCACGTACTTGTTTCACCCAGCGCTCAAGTTTTACACCATCCCATCGTAAATTTGAATCCCACAAGGCTTTTGAGCCTCGACCATCTAAACTCAAATTACCCCATAATCTGCCTTCTGCGGTACGAGCATCAAGATCTCGTAAACTTAATATTCCACTTTTTAATTGCAAATGCCCGCGTAGCGGACGCAATGGCTCTAAAAAGCTAGTATTTAAATCAACATACTTAATATCAACAGATATATCCGCGTCCATTGCGCGTAATGACGCGAGATCAAAAGGACGAGTCGGCAACATCTTGACTCTTTTCACAGCACTTGGCACCGTACCAAAAGCTGGCCCTAAATCCGTCAGTAATAATTTACTGCCACCTAGCGTGCCTGAGAGCAATGGAATACTTTTATCCGCATCATAGGTACTTGTTGCATATCTAAAATCACCGTTTAGGTGGCTTGCACCTATATCAAGGTTATCTACTTTTACACGCCAAACACCACCTTGTTTATTGATCAGGCCGCCTGTGTTGAATTCAGCAGTAGTCGGCAATGTAACGCCAAACAAATCACCCACAGCTGCCATAGATGGCCCTTTTAAGTCAAAGTGACCGGCAAAATCCGTCATATTCAGCGCATTTGCAGCAGTTCCTTTAAAGGTTAAGGCTGCACGCCCTACTTTGGCTTTTAAGTCCAGCGTAATAGGTATCGATTCCACCTTATCCTTAATATCTGAACCATTGCTATCTAGCTGTTTAATCGCTATATTTTTAGCATCTATAGCTTGCGATACTTTATCCGAATGATCAGCACTATTTTGTGTCATTGGAGCAATTTTTGGAGAAGCTGTTTTTGTCGATATGGTTTTTGTCGATACCGTGCCAGAAGAAACCAATTCAAATTTTAATGGTAGTTTGTGGTAATAACCTGTCGCATTCGCTTTTAAAAATGTATTCGCTGAGGTATCAATCGCATCAGCTTTACTATCACTATGTTCCCCGTTTACTAGTGAAAAATCAGCGTCAATGGATGTTTGCAATGGGACATCTTTATAACTTAATACCCCCTTATTCACTTGTAAACGACCAAACGTTGGAATAGCTACAGGGTTATTAGAGGTCGATTTTTTACCAAATTGCCAAGAAGCACGACCATCTGTAAGGCGCTCTAAATGCGCATCTAAACTATTGGCTTGTAACCGTTTTATTCTAAGTGGTTCATCACGGTAGGCACGCCATATGTCAATATAACGCAACTCTAAAACAACATCATTTGCCAGCAATAGGTGAGGCGCTTTGCTCCAACTAGGTGCTGCAATTTCTAGCAATGGGGAATTTAATCGTAATCCGCCTAAAAAGCGTATGCTAACTTTACTCTCAGCGTTCTCGTTTGCTGAAAAACTGACGCGCCGTTCAAGTTTTGCTGTCAGCTCTCGCGCTAACGGTCCTGCTAAAAATGGCCATCCTAGATACTCCCCTACTGCAACGCCTGCTACAAGCACCATGAAAAGACCACCAAGCATATATAGCCAGCGCCTGTTTATGCTAAGTTTTGCTGATGGCGCTTGAGTCACAAGCGCTTGAGTAGCAGACTCTGGCATTAATGGTGATGCTTTTTCATTCATACTGGACTATTTCTCATTAGCAATTACGTTGGCAGTGGCCATTTCTTCAGAAGTTGCAACTAAGTCAACAAGTGTTGCATGCTCACCCAATCCGATTGGTTTACCTGCAATCACTGAGGCTGCCATTGCGAAGAAACGTACCATTTTACTATTTGGGGCATCCCAATATTCTGCAGCATGAGGCACAAATTTTAGTAAGGCTAGATTCGTTGATTCTGGTCCATCTGGAAACCAAGGATTAGCAAATAATGTCCATAAATCTGCAATATGGGCATGATCTTTATTAATCGCACGATAGCCAGAAATAGAAACATAAGTGCCATTAGAGGCATCAGTAAAACTTAAGTTAGTAATGCATGGCTGTTCAATATCATCTGTGCCCAAATCAACAAAAAACCAAATAGCGCCGCTATTATCCATTTCTAATGGCGACATAGGTTTACTAACCAATGCTCCATTTGCATCAATACTTGTGAGCATACACACCGATATATCTGCAATTAGCTTACTAAGTTGAGTTAATTCATTATTATTTTGTAATTCAATTTTCATTCAATTCTCCTAAAAATCAGGGCTATATAATATTTAAATGGGGAAATCATCTAAATTTTTTGGCTCTACCACTTTTGTTGCATTGTGTTCACTGCGAAACCTGGCAGACATTTCATAAGCTACTTTACGAATCCGCATAATTGAGCCAATCGGTCGATGCGCTGTTGTGCCATGCCACGGGCTAAATGACATCCCATCATCTACCGCAACAGAACGCGCTTCACTCCAAGCAAGCTGAGGCGTTGCAACAATACGCGCCACTGCAATATAGGGACTTTCATCTTCAGGCCAAACCACCGATGCGTTCTCAATCGGCATGGTTTCTAAATTTGTACAAAGTTGAACGCGTAACTCCCACTCTGCTGAATATGTCATAAAAAACTCAATTACAGCATCTCGCAATCCGTTCGGCTTACCATTCACGTTAAGTGGTGATTTTGTGAGTGCTTGCAACTCTTTAGACACAGGCACTATAGATATTTTTGCCATGTAAGGGCCAAATAACATCGGCACTTGGCTAAAAAATGTCTCCCCTAGAATGTGCGTTTCGGGATGGCCGCCCATAGCGATTACAGTCGGACTTTCACCACCAAAAGCTTCAATAATTTTTTCAGTACCACGCAATACTGCTGACAAGGCTTTTTTTAAAGTTGGTGCTCTATCGGTTGTAAAAGCTAATAGCTTTAAACTACTTAAAAACTTTTTAGCGCCTGGTGTTAAAAACGCAGGTCCATTCACCATCACAAAATCTTGCGTCACATCATTTTCGCTACCTTGCAATCTCTCGCCTTCAACGCCGACTACTTTAATAGCTAAGCCGCGTGGTGTTGAAACGCTATCGTCAAGCATATCGCCAGGTACTGTAGAAAAGCGCATGACTACAGGCCAAGTCCCAGACTTAGCAAAGATACCTTGCGCTAATATAGGGGATAAATCTTCTAATACATGCATTTTTGCATGTAGCAAACCGTGGCTCTTAGCATGCACGCTACGCATGGCATGAGGGCAGTCTTTAAAAGTAGTTTCAGAAATACTATGCAGTGTTTCTACCAATTCAGCACTGGTTTCTGCTTCAGCCTCTTCTGGCACCTCAAACCTTGCTTCATAAAGCAAGGGGTTAGATAGGGCTAGTTTGCTTGAGTACATAACAGTTCCTTTAAATATTAATAAAGCCCACAAAGTAAATGCTGAGAATATGGCAAGCATCGAGCACTGTCTGTGTCCTATCGAACATACTATTTAATCAACGTAAAAAATAATTGTAAAAGTAATGCTTTATTTGCTAGGTTCGTTAACGTACAGACGCCAAAAATAAACTGGTCGTAGGATGTAACGTGTCAATCGACAGTAGTAATTAATAGAGATTTTTGTTAACGATTTAATTAAACAAAGGAATTATCATGAAAAAATTTACTTACATAAACTGTTTTACCAGCAGTGCTTTAGCGATTGCATTATCATTAAGTGCTTACTCTGTTTCGGCAGCGACGACCACTGAGAACACCGATGATGCAAGCGCCATTGGCACTTCTGCAACACCACAAATCAAACAACAGAACAAAACTACTGATATGCCAACCAGCACTAAAAGCATGTCGAAAAAAAGCCGTATGCATAAAAGTGATGCAGATATGAAAATGATGGATACCAATAATGATGGCATGATTTCTAAAGATGAATACATGGCTTATCATGAACAAAAATTCGGTAGCATGAAACAAACTGATGGCATGGTGAACATGAAGGATATGCATGCTGGCAAAAATACAAACTCAATGAATAACAAGCCTATAGGCACTACTACCGGTACAAGTAACAATGGTAGTGTGGATATTACGAAAGACGGCCCAGTAAATGGCACAACCACTGGTACAAATAAATAAGCCTGAATAAAGTTTATTGAGGCAATGAGGATGATCAATTTTGAGGTTGGCAAACCAACTTTCAAAACTGATCAGCTTTTTTGATTATTTCTTTTTTGATGATCTAATGACGTAGTTTTAATTAAGTAATTTACAGCGCCACCATTTTGACAACACTTTAGGAAGTAAAACAGCATTGTCACGATTAGTTTTCTTGCTGCAATTTCCAATCTTCGTAAGTCATTCTTGGCATACGAAAAAAGGTATCTTTAGTTTTTACATAAGCACCTAAACCATTCATGCGTCCAACTGCATGCAGTTTCTCTGCAAGAATATAAGGCCCAGCTTGGTCGACAAATTCGTCTTTAACGTGAATCGCCACTACTTGACCTAACACAATGCGATTATTGCCTATTTCTATAGTGGAAATTTCACGGCATTCTAGGCTTGCTGGCGCACTAGCAATGCGGGGTACTTTTACTAATAGCGAAGGTGTTATTTTTAAATGAGCGATTTTAAGTTCATTCATTTCTGCAGGAAAATCAATCGCGCAAATATTCATGTCTTCTGCGCCAGCTTCATCCACTACATTAATGACAAATTCGCGCGTGTGACGAATATTCTGCGCGGTATCTTTTGCGATCATCTTTGATCCAGGGCGGTTGCTAATGCCAATTGCCACGATTGGTAGATCTATACCCATATAATTAAAAGCACTAAAAGGTGCGGCATTAAGCTGTCCAGCAATATTCATGCTAGTAACCCAAGCAATCGGTCTAGGCGCAACAATCCCAATCAATAAATTGTAAATTTGCTCAGTAGTCGCTGACGCCAAATCAATTTGCATAATTTTTAACCCTATTTTCTTAAGCTGATTTTTTAACCCAATTTCTTAATCTAGTTTGTAGATTATTTCAATCGGGTTAATTTTTAGGAAAGTCAGCACCACGCGAGACATCTTCCCAACTAGAAAAATTTTGGCGAAGTTGCTCAAGTTTTGCCATTGCACCATCAAATGCATCGTTACCTAATAAAAGATGCTGGGGAGGATCATATGACTCGATTGCTTTAACTATTGCCTGAACCGCTCGAATTGGATCGCCATTTTGATTACCAGAGATCGCTCTTAACATATGACGGGCTTTGCCTGCTGTTGCCGCATAATCATCAATAGTTACTTTACTTTCATTTGCTGAACGTCCTGCAAAATCGGTGCGAAAACCACTTGGTTCAACCAGCATCACTTTAATACCCAGTGGCTCTACCTCTTGATATAAAGCTTCTGATAAACCTTCTACTGCAAATTTGGTGGCATTGTAATAACCTAATGCAGGAAAAGCACAAAGACCAGCGACAGAAGAAATATTAATGATAGAACCTGTGCGCTGTTTTCGCATACTAGGCAAAACCGCATGTATCATTTTGCTCATACCAAACACATTGATTTCA
>JACMNP010000175.1 GCA_014378495.1 Methylotenera sp.
AAATTTGAAGGAATCGTATGTCTTGTAAAGAAATGTCACAAGTTAGGCATGTTGGGTTTTTAACCTTAAACAATTTCTCCATGATTGCGTTTTCAAATGCTATAGAAATCCTCCGTATGGCAAATTACTTATTGGGCCAAGAGGTTTATCAGTGGTCAATCATCACCACAGATGGGGCGCCTGTTGAAGCTAGTAATGGCTTATCATTTCTTAAAACTACCACTTTAGATTTTGCGCGTATGCCAGACATGCTATTAGTTTGTGGTGGCGTTGATGTTCAAGAAGCAGTGAACCCAGCAATCATTAAATTATTAACGCAGGCAAGTAAACATAATATCTGGCTAGGTAGCCTTTGTACTGGCAGTTATGCGCTCGCAAAAGCTGGTGTACTTGACGGTTACCGCTGTACGATTCACTGGGAAAATATGGCGAGCTTGTGTGAAGAGTTTCCATACATTACCTTTATGGAAGAGCTTTTTGTCATTGACCGTGACCGCTGCACCTGTGCAGGCGGTACAGCACCGTTAGACTTGATGTTGGCTTTTGTTTTTGCGCGATTCGGTAAAAATCTAGTGGCTGAGATTTCAGATCAATTCATGGTAGTGCGTGCTAGAGATAGCAAAGATCAGCAGCATATTCCTGTGGCTGCCCGTGTTGGTTATAGCCATAAAGCGCTAGTAGAGGTTTCTGCGTTAATGGAAGCTAACACAGAAGAGCCATTATCATTAGATGAGTTAGCGCGCCTTGCTGGATTATCACAACGACATTTGCAACGTATGTTTCGCCATACCTTAAGCATGACACCTATGCACTATTACCTTAACTTAAGGTTACGCCGTGCACGCGTATTATTGCTGCAAACTGAAATGTCTATTATGAGTATTACTGTCGCGTGCGGCTTTCAATCTTCTTGTCACTTTAGTAAATCTTACCGCACATTATTTGGCTATTCCCCCAGCACAGAAAGACGCCAGCATCAACATGCGCCAGCGTTACACTCTCTCGCAAGCAATACTAATAAACTCAATGACTACGCAGATACGCTAGTAGAAGCTTAAGCAAATTCCGACATGTCGTGAATGAGCATTTTTGCGTCGCAATCTTATATTTGGTATACCCGCACTCGCGATAAGTTATGACTTGTAGCAAAGCTTGCAATTAGTGTAGTGACTTTTAATAACCTTTTTATGGCGTCTATTATAAAAAAGTACTGTTTATAAAAGTACTATTTATAAAAGTCTTATGCGATTTAGAAGTGGCGGTGAGGTATTGAATATGCATCTATGCATATGACCTTTTTTAGTACACCCTAATTATGATAGGAGTAAAAATGAAAACTATTTCCAAATGTATTCTAACTTCCCTTGTATTAACTTCATTGCCAGTAATTTCTCTATCAGCGCAAGCTGCAGAACCCGCTAGTTGTAGCGCAGTGCGCTTCGCAGATATTGGCTGGACAGATATTACTGCAACAACCGCTTTGACTTCAACGGTATTAGAAGGCTTAGGCTACAAGCCAAAAGTGACTATCGCAACGGTGCCAATTGCTTTTGCCGGCGTTAAAAAGAAACAAATTGATGCGTTTTTAGGCTATTGGTCACCTTCTATGACACCGATTGTAGCGCCATTTCTTAAAGACAATGGTATCAAGGTATTAGAAAAGCCTAATTTAGTTGGTGCTAAATATACTTTAGCAGTACCTACCTATGCTTATGAAGCTGGCTTAAAAAGCTTTGCTGATATCGCAAAATTTAAAGATAAGTTAGATGGCAAACTTTATGGTATCGAACCTGGCAATGACGGCAACGCACTGATTCAAGGCATGATTACTAAAGACCAGTTTGGCCTTAAAGGCTTTAAAATGGTTGAATCCAGCGAAGCTGGTATGTTGACCGAAGTAAGCCGTTCAGTTAAGCAGAAAAAATGGATTGTGTTCTTAGGTTGGGCGCCTCATCCAATGAACGTCCAACAAAAAATCACTTATCTAAGCGGTGGTGATGACGTATTTGGTGCTAATTATGGTGAAGCGAAAGTGTACACAGTGACAGCGACTGACTTAGCAACGCGCTGCCCTAATGTAGATAAACTTATTACAAATCTGGAATTTTCAGTAGACATGGAAAACCAAGTAATGCTGCCGATTATGGCTAAAATGGTTCCAAAAGTGGCGGCTAAAAATTGGTTGAAAAAAAATCCAGCAGCACTTGATAAATGGCTAGATGGTGTACAAACCGTGGACGGGAAACCAGGTTTACCTGCCGTTAAAAAATATCTAGGTGTTTAATTTAACGTATTGCTTTATGTGAATATTGAGGTCTTTTAAAAGCCACTGCAGTCAATTGCTTGCAGTGGCTTTTTTATTGAAAAATTAATCCAGTCCTCGTATTTAAACCACTGACGAAAAAAGAATCTAATTTTAATTTATATCTCTAAAACGACACATGTCGTAATCAGCAAAGAAGTAGTCTTATGTAGCACATTATGACAATGCCCAAGCGTGAAAATAACAACCTATTAGTAGCACTAAAACGATTACTGGAGGTCGCTTGAAAAAAGATTATTCCATTTGGAAATTACTCTCGCAAGGTTTTAAAAACCACGAAGGATGGACACCTACCTGGCGCAATCCTGAGCTTAAACCTAGCTATGATGTTGTGATTATTGGCGCGGGCGGTCACGGTTTAGCTACTGCATATTACCTTGCAAAAGAGCATGGTATTAAAAATATTGCAGTGCTAGAAAAAGGATACTTGGGTGGCGGTAACACGGCACGCAACACCACGATTGTGCGCTCAAATTACTTGTGGGATGAAGCTGCAATGCTTTATGAACACTCGCTAAAACTGTGGGAAGGCCTTACCGAAGACATTAATTTTAACGTGATGTTTAGCCAACGTGGCGTGTTTAATCTAGGCCATACGTTACAAGATATGCGCGACATTGAGCGTCGCGTAAATGCTAATAATTTGAATGGCATCGATGCTTTTGCACTTAATGCGCAAGAAGTGAAAGATCGCATTCCAATGATTAACATTGGTAAAAACACTCGCTTTCCAATTTTAGGTGCCAGTTTCCAGCCGCGTGCAGGGGTTGCCAGACATGATGCTGTGGCTTGGGGCTTTGCTCGGGCGGCCAGTAACTATGGCGTAGATATCATAGAGAACTGTGAAGTCACGGCCATGGATATTCAAAACTCGGCCATTAAAGGTTTACAAACTAACCGCGGTTATATCAAAACTTCTAAAGTAGGTTGTGTCACTGCTGGGCATTCCTCTGTGATGGCGAAAGCAGCTGGCATTCGCATGCCGCTAGAAAGCCATCCACTGCAAGCATTTGTATCAGAGTCACTCAAACCCATTTTAGATACCGTAGTCATGTCGAACGCTGTGCATGGTTATGTGAGCCAGTCTGATAAGGGCGAACTCGTTATCGGCGCTGGGATTGACCACTATTTAAGTTACGCACAACGCGGTAGCCCTCATATTATTGAACACACTGCGGCTGCAATCATCGAGTTATTCCCGATGTTTTCACGCGTACGCATGAACCGTCAATGGGGCGGGATTGTAGATACTACGCCAGACGCTTGCCCGATTATTAGTAAAACCAAAGTCAAAGGTCTGTACTTTAATTGTGGCTGGGGTACAGGTGGCTTTAAGGCTACGCCTGGCTCGGGCAATGTATTTGCCCACACGATTGCACATGACCAAGCACACCCATTAAATGAAGCATTCTCGCTTGACCGCTTCCACACCGGCCATTTGATTGATGAACATGGCGCCGCTGGTGTTGCACATTAAAGTCGCTAATAAGTAAGCGACTTGTTATAAAAATTGAAAGTGTAAAAGCTTAAAAGGAAAAAATAATGTTTGTGATTACCTGTCCACATTGTTGTGAAGCGCGCGAAGAAGAAGAGTTTAGCTATGGTGGCGAGGCATTCATCGCACGTCCAGCTTCACCAGAAACTGTTAGCGAAAACGATTGGGGCGATTATCTTTTCATGCAGAAAAACCCAAAAGGCTGGCATTGGGAAATGTGGGGGCACAGCACTGGTTGTCGCAAGTTTTTTGTATTAAAACGTAACACTGCCAACCACACGATTGCTGGCGCTTGGACATTGACAGAAGCGCGTAAAATCTACGATGCAGAAGAGGCAACGGTATGACCAGTAGAGACTTTTCTAAAACTAGAATCACGCATAAAAATAGTCGTGTCGATTTAAATAAACCGCTGAACTTTACTTTTGATGGCACAAGCTATCAAGGCTTTGCTGGCGATACGCTGGCTTCTGCCCTGCTGGCCAACGGCGTTAAAGTAGTTGCGCGCAGCTTCAAATATGGTCGCCCTCGCGGCATTATCGGTTCAGGTGCTGAAGAGCCCAATGCGCTGGTACAAATTGATGTTGGTGCGCGCACCACACCCGATTTAAAAGCCACGCAAGTAGAGCTATATGATGGTTTAGTGGCTGGACGCACTAGCGGTTGGCCTTCACTAGCCTTTGATTTAAAAAGCATAGGCGGTAAATTTTCACGCTTTATGCCTGCAGGTTTTTACTATAAAACCTTTAAATTTCCAGTCAAAATGTGGCCGCTTTACGAAAATATCATTCGTCGCGCTGCTGGCTATGGCAAATCACCGATTGAAGCTGATACTGAAACCTATGACCACAAGCATCACCATGTAGATTTGTTAGTCGTTGGCGGTGGTGCTTGCGGCTTATTGTCTGCGCTATTGGCTGGTCGTAGCGGTTTAAATGTTTTACTGGTCGATGACCAATCTGAACTTGGCGGTTATTTACTCTCCATGCCAAACATGAATATTGGTGGCTTGAATGCGCCAGCATGGACAACCAAAATCGTTGATGAATTACGCAGCTTGACCAATGTAACGCTAATCTCACGCACTACCGCTTTTGCGTTACACGACATGAATATGATTCAAGCAGTAGAGTTAATGCAAGACCATTTGCCACATTCAGCACGCAATGCTGATGTGCGTCGTGAACGTATGCATAGGATACGTGCAACTAAAGTGGTATTGGCGACTGGTGCATTTGAGCGTCCACTAGTATTTGGCAACAATGACTTGCCCGGCATTATGACCGCGTCTGCGCTGACTACCTATTTCAACCGCTATGGTGTAGCTTGTGGAAATAACGTAGTGATGATGACCAGTAACGACTTAGCCTACCAAGGCGCTGCTGATTTAGCGGCCGCAGGCGTTAAGGTGACATTGATTGATAACAGGGAAATTATCAACCCTGAATGGGCTGCAAAACTCAATAAATTAAATGTTCAAATTTACGCTGGTTATGGCATTGCCGAAGCCACTGGTTCAAACGCAGTAGAAGGTGTGCAATTAGTAAAACTTGGTGTACTGAAAAATGTAGTCACTGGTAGCGGCCCTTTTGTGGCTTGCGACGTGTTAGCGAGTTCTGGCGGCTTATCCCCAACAGTGCATTTGTTCTGCCATGATGGCGGTCGTCCGCAATGGGATGAATCGCGTCTTGCTTTTGTCGTTTCCGCCAATGGTCGTGCGAATGCCGGCATCTACTGTGCGGGTGCGATTACAGGTGTATTCGCGCTACAAGAAGGCTTAGCCAAAACCAAAGATACCGTTGCTGAAATGCTGAGTAGCTTAGGTAAAACCTTGGATGCTTCAGGCTTAACCTTAACCACAGATGAAATTACCGTTACCCCAGCGCGCCATATTTTTCATGTGCCTAATGGTAAAAATGGGAAAGGTGCTAAAGCTTTTGTAGATTATCAGAATGATGTGGCTGTGACAGATATTCAGCTTGCCGTGCGTGAGAACTATCGTTCAATTGAACATATTAAACGCTATACCGCATTGGGTTTTGGTACGGATCAAGGCAAGCTCTCCAACGTAAATGGTTTTGCAATCGCCGCAGAAGCATTAGGTAAGACCATCCCTGAAGTCGGCACTACGACTTATCGCCCTGCTTACACACCCGTTTCATTTGCTGCATTAGCTGGCGCACATGTAGGCGATACTTTTGAACCTCGCCGCTACACTGCGATGCAAAATACCCATGAAAAAAATACGGTTGAATTTGAACCTGTCGGCCAATGGATGCGCCCATGGTATTACCCAAAACCAGGTGAAGATATTCATGCGGCAGTGAACCGTGAATGTTTAGCCACACGTAATAGCGTGGGCATGTTAGATGCCTCGACACTGGGCAAAATCGATATTCGCGGCAAAGATGTGCGTGAGTTTTTGAATCGTATTTACGCCAATGCCTGGACACAATTAGCCGTTGGGAAATGTCGTTACGGCTTGATGTTAGATGAAGCTGGCATGGTCATGGATGATGGTGTCACCGCCTGTATTTCAGACACCCACTTTTTAATGACCACCACTTCTGGCGGCGCTGCGCGTGTAATGACTTGGCTGGAAAAATGGCATCAAACTGAATGGCCTGAGCTTGAAGTGTATATGACCTCAGTGACTGACCACTGGGCGACTGCCGCGGTTGTTGGCCCAAAAAGCCGTGAGGTGATAGCTAAACTTTGCACTGACATTGATTTATCTAAAGACGCTTTCAAATTCATGGATTGGCGCGACGGCACAGTGGCAGGCGTGCCAGCCCGTGTATTCCGTATCAGCTTTTCAGGCGAACTTGCTTACGAAGTAAACGT
>JACMNP010000034.1 GCA_014378495.1 Methylotenera sp.
CCTGAGCGGTAGGTGTGACCCAAACAACATGTCCCACTACTTTTAGTTTTACTGGGTCATCAATTAAACTTAGTAACATAAAAACTTCTTCACCAATTTTGAATGGTTTATTAGTCGGTATGAATAACCCGCCACCTTTAATATAGGCCATATAAGCTGCATAAAGTGCAGCTTTTTCTTTAATTGCCAATGACAAAACGCCAGGTTTTGGTGCACTTGTATTAATCTCTACTGCTTCTTCAGCCATGATTTTTCTCTACCAGATGGAATAGATCACTGTTATTTGAACTATTAATTAGTTGTAAAAATCTTAGTGTATTCAAGTAATAAACTCTCCATTTGCAACTCATGATTCAACGGATGTGATGCTAGTTTACGTATCGTCTCAACTTTTTTTTGCAAATCAAACAACTTACTTAAGTTTACCTTCTCAGCTAATGCTTGCAAAGCGCTTGCTTGGCCTGCATGGTACCGAATTTGAGAAGTAAGTTTCATAGCTACAATATCATAAATCCATTTTTGCAAGGCAATAATGCCTGTTTCTACTGAGTGTAAAATTAAAGTGGGCGCCGCAATGTGTGGCTCAAGCTTATTTCCCAATGACAATAGGCACCATGTTTCTGTAAGTTGATCAAACTGCAATTGCTCATTAAAAACCTTAATAGGTGAGCCATCTAAATAACTTAATTGTTGCTTAGCATTTTTAACACCCTGCTCGCTTAACCATGCTAATGCCTGCGTTTCATGGGGTATTGGCATATTTATTTTTTGACAGCGACTAATAATAGTTGGCAACAAGCGTTGTAGTTGATGTGCGACTAAAATAAATATCACACCTTCGGCAGGTTCTTCAAGCATTTTTAATAGCGCATTCGCTGAAGCGATATTGAGTGCTTCAGCAGGATGAATCAGCACAATACGCAGACCATTACTACGATGGCTGGTTAGGCTTAAAAAACTACTTAAATCACGAATTTGTGAAACAGATATTTGTGTTTTTTTCTTAGTCTTTTTTGTAGACACACTTTCATCATCTGTATCTGACTCTTGCTCTGGGCTTAATAGTCGAAAGTCTGGGTGGCTATTTTCACTAAACCAACCGCAACTTGAACAAACACCGCAGGCTTCACCTTGACTGTTTGGATTAGTGCAAAGTAATGATTGGCTAAAATGAAGTGCAAAATCATACTTACCTATACCAGCACGTCCATGCAATAAAAGTGCATGTGGCAAACGTTTGATATCTTGATTTAGATGCTGCCAAACTTCAGCTTGCCACGGGTATATGTTTTTTGATTCAGACATTTAAATTTTTATTTTAATCATAAAGTTGCGATAATATTTGCAACTGAAACATTAACTTCTTCTAAAGATTTATTAGCATCAATCACTCTAAATCTAGTGGGATCTTGCTCAGCACGTTGTAAATAAGCCTCGCGAATGCGTGTAAAAAAATCTGCATTTTCACGCTCAAATTTATCTGGTGTACGTGCGCTAGAGAGCCTTTGCATGCTCACCTCAACTGGAACATCAAATAGGAGCGTGATATCGGGCTGTAATGCTGATTGTACCCAAAGTTCTAATAAATGCACTTTTGAACCAGTTACCCCTTTAGCGCCACATTGATAAGCGTAAGTAGCATCAGTAAATCGATCTGATAATACATAAGCGCCACGTTCAAGTGCTGGCGCTATCACGCGCGCTATATGCTCACGTCTCGCGGCAAACATCAGCAAGGTTTCAGTTTCGGCATGCATCGGCTCATGCAATAATATTTCGCGTAAACGTTCACCCAGCGCAGTGCCACCAGGCTCACGTGTAGAGACTACTTCGTGGCCACGTACTTGTAGCATTTCAATAATACTAGGGATGTGCGTACTCTTACCCGCACCATCCATACCTTCCAGCGTGATGAATTTTCCTATCATGATTTGAATATATCGCTTTCTTACTTAGTATTGCCTAATTGATAACGATTCACTGCGCGATTATGCTCTTCTAAATTATTTGAAAATGCATGGCTGCCATCGCCCTTACCTACAAAATATAACGCTTTAGTACCAGCTGGATGCAACGCTGCTTCAATAGATGCCAAGCCCGGCATCGCAATTGGGCTTGGCGGCAAGCCATCTCTAGTATAAGTATTGTAAGGCGTGTCTTTAATTAAATCTTTTTTACGTATATTGCCATCATACTGCGCACCCATACCGTAGATAACTGTTGGGTCAGTTTGTAAACGCATGCCAATACGTAAACGATTGATAAATACACCTGCAATCATAGGTCTTTCAGCAGACTTGCCCGTCTCTTTTTCAATAATAGATGCCATAATCAAGGCTTGATAACTATTTTTATAAGGCAAATTGGCCGCACGATACTCCCAAGCTTTAGCCAGCTTTCTTTGCATCGCATCATAACTACGTTGCAATAAAATAATATCGCTGGTATTGCGATCAAAATAATAAGTATCAGGGAAAAATAGCCCTTCAGATACCTTATATTGAGCCCCCATTTTCTGCATTACTTCAGCATCAGATAAATTAGTAATAGACTGTTTAACTGCATCGTTCTTAGCAAGTTTATCGCGCATTTGGCTAAAAGTACGGCCTTCAATAAACGTGACGCTGCCTTGTGTAGCCTTACCATGATTGAGTGAGAGTAGCAGTTGATACGGATTGATATTCTTGTTCAGTGTGTAGCTTCCCGCCTGCAAAAACTGCTCTTTACTCAGCAACTTAGCCAGTAGTATAAAGCCCCATGGCTCACCAATGACGCCCTGTTCTACCAATTGATTCGCGATACTTCTAAGTCCACTTTTTGGCTGAATGATGATTTCTTGGCTATTCGGTTGCAACTTTAGCGGTGTTACGGCGTAGTATGTGAGCCACATCCCGAGCACCAAACCGCTTATTATGCTGATCAATACCCATTTCTTAATACTTTTAATCATAAGTTAGTAAGTTTCTTATTTTTTTTGCCAAGGTTTGTGGCTTCCAGGATGTATTTAAAATACTATGCACTTGAAACGCACCATACAAACTATTACAAACAATGATTTCGTCTGCTTCAACTAATCTGTTTAAAGGCAGTTGCGCAGTTTCTATAGAGATATTGAGTGCTGCTGCCAGCCCAATAATACCTTGCCTAGTAATGCCTGCAACACCACATTGGCTTAAATCTGGCGTCAGTAATTTATCGTTAAAACGTGCGAAAATATTGCTCATCGTGCATTCAATCACGTCATTTTGTTGATTTAGCATCAGACCATCAAAGTAAGTATCATCTTTCCACTCCATGCGTGCCATCACATTTTCTAGACGGTTTAAGTGCTTGATTCCAGCAAGTTTGGCTTGTACGCCTAATCTAGTCTCGCATACATGTAAATGTACACCCTCAGTATAATTGGTCTCAGCATATTGGCGCATTGCAGATTTTACAATAACACGCATGGGGGTTGTGATTGCAGGTGGTGCATACCCTTGTTCACTTTCACCTCGCGTTATCATAATTTTAGCGACAGCGATTTCGTCAATCGTAAACAATTGCTGTAAATCATTCATGAGTAACTCTGCACTTGGACAAACGATACCAATCACAGCACAATCAGCCACTAATTTTTGATAATGCTGTGGCCAATGTTTAGGCAAACCGTTGGCCATTTTAAGGGTACGAAAAATGCCATCCCCATAGGCAAACCCACGGTCAAACGGTGAAATCGCTTGGTTAAAGTAGCCGTTAACTAAATAGTTGTGCTCGATTGCCATAAGCCATAATTAAACCATAGCAATAATGTTTAAACTACCAATGATTGCAGGATTTCTTGAATAAATTGCCGAATAAAAAAGCCTGCAATGTTGATACATGCAGGCTTTGATAGGTCTAGATTTTAAAACCTACTTTAGAGACTTAACCTCTTTTTAAGCTTATATTTTTTTAAAGACTAGGCTGCCATTAGTACCACCAAAGCCAAAGTTATTTTTTAACGCATATTCAATTTTCATATCGCGTGCAGTATTCGCGCAATAATCCAAATCACATTCAGGGTCTTGGTTAAAAATATTAATCGTCGGCGGTGAAACCTGGTTATAAATAGAAAGTACGGTGAATACAGACTCTAAACCACCAGCACCACCAAGTAAATGGCCTGTCATTGATTTTGTTGAGTTCACAACTAATTTTTTCGCGTGATCACCAAAAGCAGCTTTAATTGCATTGGTTTCGTTTGCATCACCTAGCGGAGTAGACGTGCCGTGTGCATTGATAAACTCAACAGCATCAGGATTGATACCAGCATTTTGCATTGCATTACGCATAGAACGACGTGGACCATCCATATTCGGCGCGGTCATATGGTAAGCATCGGCACTCATGCCATAACCACTTAACTCGGCATAGATTTTCGCGCCACGTTTTTTTGCATGCTCATATTCTTCAAGCACCATCACACCAGCACCTTCGCCTATCACAAAACCATCACGGTCTTTATCCCAAGGGCGGCTTGCTGTCGCAGGGTCATCATTACGCGTTGATAGTGCGCGTGAGGCAGCAAAACCGCCTACGCTTAAACGCGTGATAGCGGCTTCAGAACCACCTGCCACCATTACATCGGCATCGCCATATTCAATCATACGAGAAGCATCGCCAATCGAGTGCGTACCTGTGGTACATGCCGTTACTATCGCAATGTTCGGGCCTTTAAAGCCAAACATGATGGATAAATTGCCCGAAATCATGTTAATAATGGTACCAGGAATGAAAAATGGTGAGATTTTGCGCGGGCCAGAGGCTTGATACAAGATATCGGTATCTTCAATGTATTGCATACCGCCAATACCAGAACCAATTGAAACGCCTATACGCCCAGCATTTTCTTCTGTAGCGATAATACCTGAATCTTTAACCGCTTCGATTGCAGCCACTAAACCGTATTGGATAAAAGTATCCATACGTCTAGCGTCTTTAGCGCTGAGATAATCTTCAACATTAAAGTCTTTTACTTCACCAGCAATCGTGGAGGCAAAAGCACTTGCATCAAATTTTGTGATTTGTGTAATGCCAGACTTACCAGCAATAATATTATCCCATGCAGCTTTAACCCCAATACCTACTGGGGAAACCACACCAAGACCGGTGACGACGACTCTACGTTTAGACATAAGATTGTCTCTTAGAAGGGTTTAAGAAACGAAAAGAAATGAGTAGCAAGCCAACCATTAAAGGCGCTTGCTACTCATATTTGAATTATTTAAGGTTAGTATTGATGTAATCAATCGCTAATTGAACGGTAGTGATTTTTTCTGCTTCTTCATCAGGAATTTCGCAGTCAAATTCTTCTTCTAGCGCCATTACAAGCTCAACTGTGTCTAGTGAGTCAGCACCTAAATCATCAACAAATGATGATGCATTTTTAACATCAGCCTCATTTGCACCTAGTTGTTCAGCAACAATTTTTTTAACGCGTTGTTCGATGTCAGACATCCAATTACCCCTTTAATGAAAAATAGCTTAACTTAATATAGTTGAACTTAGCTAATGCAGTATTCTATCAAAACTCAACCAGAATACCAAAAACTTATACAACTTTTATATCGATACTATACTTAACCTTACTGTTTTATAATGCAACGACACTTAAACCATTAACATGCCGCCATTCACATGAATTGTTTCGCCAGTAATATAGGCAGCACTCGGTGAAGCTAAAAATGCAACGGTAGCCGCAATCTCTTTAACATTACCTAAGCGACCCGCTGGGATGCGCGCTAACATTTTATTAGTAATCTCTTCAGATAATTCAGCAGTCATATCAGTATCAATAAAACCAGGCGCCACACAGTTTACTGTAATGCCACGGCTACCTACTTCTGCAGCTAGAGATTTTGTAAAGCCTGTCATACCTGCTTTTGCTGCTGCGTAGTTTGTTTGCCCTGCATTGCCCATATGGCCCACAACAGATGAAATGCTGATGATGCGTCCAGTACGCGCTTTCATCATAGGCCGAAGTACAGCTTGGCTCATACGGAAAACTGAGGTTAGATTAGTGCTGATGACAGCGTCCCAATCATCGTCTTTCATGCGCATGAGTAAAGTGTCACGCGTGATGCCAGCGTTATTCACCAAAATATTCACATCGCCATATTTTTCGCTAATCGCTTTTAAAGTGGTTTCAACTAGAGCGGCATCATTAACATTGACCGCCATGCCTTCACCTTTGATGCCCGCCGTTGCAAATGCACTACTGATTGAAGCCGCACCACCATCAGATGTCGCTGTGCCGATGACCGTTGCGCCCTGCTCCCCCAGTGCTAATGCGATAGCAGCACCAATACCACGACTTGCGCCAGTAATTAAAGCAATTTGTCCAGTTAACATAGTAAGCCTTTGAATCTATTTAGATAATATTTCTATAGTTAATTATAATGCGCTATTAAACGCTTGTAGCGCCTCATCCGTCGTAAGTGCCGTACATGGTAAATCGTTTACGATACGCTTGGTTAATCCAGCCAAAACTTTACCCGGCCCGCACTCTGCCGCTTGTGTGATTCCAGCAATCTGTACCGCTTGTACAGATTCAACCCAACGCACTGGGCTATACAACTGGCGAACTAACGCATCTTTTATTTTATCAGCATCATTGTAAGCGGCAACATCCGCATTGTGTAGCACTGGAATTGTTGGCGCGCTCACCATTACATTTTTTAGGTATTCTGCCAATTTTACTGCTGCTGGTTTCATCAGCGCGCAATGCGAAGGTACACTCACTGGCAATGCCAATGCACGTTTAGCGCCTTTAGATTTTGCAAGCTCCATGCCTCGCTCCACCGCAGCTTTATTGCCTGCAATGACCACTTGGCCGGGTGAATTAAAGTTAACCGCTTCACATACTTCATCTTGTGCAGCTTCTAAACATACTGCACGCACAATATCATCATCCAAACCTAATATTGCTGCCATGGCGCCCACGCCTACTGGTACAGCTGCTTGCATCACTTCTGCTCGATAACGCACCAGTGGCAGCGCATCAGCAAAGGATATAGCACCAGATGCAACGAGTGCAGTGTATTCACCTAAGCTATGACCAGCCAAAATTGATGGGACATGATTCGAAGTAGCCTGCCATGCGCGCCAAGTAGCAATGCCAGTGATCAGCATAATGGGCTGGGTATTTGTGGTTTCGTTGATACTTTCATTAGACTCTGTCGCCATCGCCCAAAAATCTACGCCTACAATATCTGAGGCTTCGATAAAAGTGTCATGGATGACCTTACCAATATTACTTTCAGTAGCAAAACCAGCCAACATACCGACTGATTGAGAGCCCTGACCAGGAAAGAAAAATGCAAATTTGTTCATAATTTTGAAGAGAGTACTTTAATAAAATTCGTATTTGATGAATGCGCTTAATACTTAATGAGTGCTGAACCCCAAGTAAAGCCGCCGCCAAATGCTTCCATCAGAATAATCTCACCACGTTTGATGCGACCATCACGGACAGCAGTATCTAGCGCCAAGGGTATTGAAGCGGCAGAAGTATTGCCATGTTTATCAACTGTCACCACTACTCTATCCATACTCATACTAAGTTTTTTAGCTGTTGCTTGCAATATGCGGATATTGGCCTGATGCGGTACTAACCAATCAATATCTGATTTTTGCATGCCATTGGCCGTGAGCGTTTCATCTACAATCGCGTCAAGAGTATTGACTGCCATTTTAAACACTCCATTACCCTCCATGACGACAGTATCGCGGCTGCTAGACTCTGCTTTACGGGGCACATGCAACATTTCAACATATTTTCCATCAGCATGTAAATGCGTTGAAATCACGCCTTGTTCTGCACTCGCTTGCAGAATCACAGCGCCAGCGCCATCGCCCCACAAGATACAATTGCCTCGGTCAGTCCAGTCGGTGATCCGTGAAAAAGTTTCCGCACCAATGACCAAAGCGCATCTAGCAGCGCCAGATTTTATGAAGTTATCCGCAGTAGAAAGCGCGTAGACAAAACCGCTACACACCGCTTGAATATCAAATGCAGGGCAGCCCGCGATGCCTAATTTGTGCTGCAATATCACAGCTGTACTAGGAAATATTTTATCTGGGGTAGTCGTTGCAACGATAATCAAATCAATATCAGCAGCAGCAATACCTGCAGCTTCTATTGCATTTTTAGCTGCATGTAAAGCTAAGTCACTTGTAAATTCGTCATCAGCAACAATGTGACGCTCACGAATCCCAGTGCGTGTAAAAATCCACTCATCGGTGGTATCTACCATGCTTTCTAAGTCAGCATTCGTGAGTATTTTTTTAGGAAGATAACTACCCGTTCCAGCTATGCGAGAGTAAATCATGCGGTTTCCGTGTTGGTCGACATCGTTTGTGCAGTTTGATGTGACTGTATATGTTCTATTTCTAATTGTTCAGTAATGCGGCGAAGCACGCCGCTACGAGATTCCTCAATCGCAGTTTCAATCGCATGTAAGAATGAAAAGCTATCTGCGCCGCCGTGACTTTTAACCACAATGCCGCGTAAGCCTAAAAAACTAGCGC
>JACMNP010000176.1 GCA_014378495.1 Methylotenera sp.
AAGTATAAAAATGCAAAGAAACCTACAATCCAAAATACATTAAGTAAGTTTTTGTTAATGGTTTTAAGTTGCTGCTCTATCGCCGCTAACTTCTCATTCGATTCAATATTATTTTGCATTCATAATCCTTTTAATTGTTAATTTGGTTATTTGCAAAATAATGACATTGACTCAATATGAAAATTCACTAGAACTTCAAACTCAACAAAGAGTTAAGCTAGCTTATTATTAATCGCAGTAATAAATGGGCCAAGCTTAGGCGGGTTCGGTTCAATATCCACACGAATATCATGTTTACCTAGCGCCACCGTGCACACTGGGCCAATCGAGGCAATTAAGCTTTTATTCAACCCTTTTTGCAGTGCGTCTTTGCGATTTAGCTGTTCAGCCACCGTAAACAGGTTGTAAACCTGTGAGGCGCTAGTAAAACACACCACATCAATGGTATTTGCGTCCAAGGCATCCATCATAGCAATCATAGGCTGAACATTTTCTGGCAAACTCCAGCGATAAGTCGCGACTTCTGTCACCTTTGCACCTCTTTGTTGTAGCGCCGTTTGCAATTCAACATTGGTATCACCATAACGCTGCACAACCACACGTTTATTGGCAATAGAGGATTTATCAAGCTCGGCTAATACTTCTGCAGTGGTGTAAGGTTCAGCCGCTGTAAAGTCAATACGCACCTTGCGTGAACGCAACACTGCAGTAGGTTTAGGGCCGCGCACGACGACGACACTAGAGGCCAGTATGTGCAGTAACTTTTCGGTGATATTAAGCGCGTCAGTGGTTATAAATAAAGCTTTAACACCCACGCCAGTTTGAAAAATAAAGATATCAGGCAGCTGAGCATCCCATTCACTCACTAACTGGTCAATCAATACCGGGTCAATATCAGGAATCTCTGCCAAAGCCGGCGCAGAAAATGGCGTGCCGCCGTACTTTCTGACTAAATCAGCTAATTGTTCTCCAGCACGATTTTCTAAGATGGCAATGGTTTTATCTTTCAATTTTCAATTCCTATGTGCGAGCTTAATTTGGAATTATGCTATGTTTACGCTGGTTAATTTATATTTTCAGTATAACAAATCCCCAATACTTCAAAAAAAGATTTATGATTTTGCTCATCGATTAATCACCACACTAACAACGCTACTACTTGGTAACTAGACCCATGACCAAACTCAAATTAATCATCAGCCAATGGCTAGCCAGCGTCACACGTAAACTACGTAATAATTTTTATTTATATTTAAGCGCCTTACTCACTGTGCTTGTATTGCTTGATGCTAGCCTGTTTCATGTAGGTGAAAACATGCGTGACCGTGCATTTGATCTGATGGTGAAAAATCGGATTGTAGTACCCAAAGCCGACCCTGAAATTGTCATTGTAGACATCAATGAAGCGTCGCTTAGTGCAATGGCTAAAGAGTATGGTCGCTGGCCTTGGCCACGCCAAGTGTTTGGTGAGTTTGTAGAAAACATCGAAGCACAACAACCTAAAGCCATCGTTTTCGATATTTTATTCAGTGATGCCGATGTATATAACCCCGATAGTGATGCTTATTTTAATGATGTGATTGCAGGCACTACTAATACATTTTTTCCGATATTAAGGCTATCAGAAGCCAGTGACTACTTAAGTAAAGTGACGCCAGATATGATTCCTGGCATCGTACGTGCGCCGCAAGATGCAAGTATCGCCGCAAGTGTTCCTGCAAAACCAATCGCCGTGGTATTGCCCCATTTTGATGCCGCGCTCAATACCAAACACTTAGGTACGCACAATATTTATCCAGATAAAGATGGCATTGTGCGTGAATATAAGCTCTGGCAAGATGAAAGCGGCTGGCGCTTGCCTGCATTACCGCTAGTCGTCGGTAATTTTACGCAGGCTAATTCAACGACTAAACTTCCGCAAGACATGCTCATTAATTGGCGTGGCAAACCTTTTACTTACCAATTTGCCACGTTTAGCGATGTTTATACCGACATGGCGAGCAAAGTAAAAAAACGCCCAGCCAATGAGTTTACCAATAAGATTGTGATTATCGGCTCAACTGCACCATCATTGTTTGACCTGAAAGCTACAGCCATGGCTAAAGCGCATCCAGGGGTGGAGATTTTAGCCACTGCAATAGACAATGTAAAACATCACGATTATTTAAAAGTCTGGCGTGGTAAAACGCCTTACATTTTGATGAGTTTGCTATTGATTTGGCTCACAGCATTAGCCTTTTACGAAAATATAGACCGCGACAAAGTCACCACTGTATTTAGCGGCAGCCAAATTGGCTTATTAGTACTTTCTTACCTTGCGATTAATTTTACTAACGTCTATATCGATTTCACTGGCCCCATCACATGGGCGGTGATGTATTTCAGTGTGGCAAAAATCTATGCGCTGGCGAACGACCGTGCGATGCAACGCTTGCTTGCTTACGACATTGAATCTGGCAAAAAAGGCACTGCGGTATTATTGATGCCAATTGTAATTGAAAGCAAAGAATCATTAAGTGATGGTTTACTCAAAAAATTGCAGCATCAAATTGAACCGCTCTGCCTTTTGCCCGCTAAAGTTGAATACTTAAAAGGGACGCAAAGTGGCGTATGGGGCTTATTTAGCGACATGCTGATGGTAAGTTGGGCTTATCATCATGACGATGAAACTGAAGCCAAGAAAGTACAGCAAGATGCAATGCAATTAGGTTTACAATTAAAATCGCTATTTGTGAGCACTGGTATACCCATTGAAACTTCAGTACGTTATACACAGCATATTGGGCTATTGAATGCAGAAAAACCGTTAGATAGCCAATGGCGTGGTTTATTTGCCAGAGCTATTCTGAAGCTAGATAATTTGGATTAAGTTACTTTAGATAAAGTAATCTTTAAATTAAGTAACTTTGGATTTAATAGCCTGTAATAAAAATATTTTAGAGAGAAGAGATGATATGAATAGAATAACCAAAATGCTCATAGCCGTAAGCCTGCCTGCTTTGCTGCTGGCAAATATTAGCCTTGCAGCAGAAACTGGTAGCGCGCTCAAAAATGACAGCATGCGCTTTGAGCCGTTTTCAGATGCAAAACTAACGGGTAGCTTTACTCGCGGTGAAAGCTTAGAAATCATTAAAAAACAAGGTGCTTGGTTACAAGTTAAAACTAAAAAGAGTGCAGGTTGGGTACGCTTACTATCCGTCAAGCGCGGCGCATCTTCAAGCACTGGCAATCAAACTTCAGGTGTATTAGCAGCCGCCAGTGGCCGTGCTGGTACTGGCCAAGTGGTTTCTACCACAGGTATACGTGGTTTAAGCGAGCAAGACCTCAAAGCCGCTAAATTTAACGAGACTGAAGTCAAAACATTAGAAAGCTACACATTAAGCGCAGATCAGGGCAAACAATTTGCAACGGCTGGCAAACTTAAAACCATTGCATTCGCTAATTTAAAAGCGCCACAAGGGGATGCAAAATGAATATTTCAGCTCCAGTGTTAAAAACGCACAAATCCTTATTAATCTCTGCGCTACTCGTTAGTTTGTTTGGCACGCTAAGCTTTAACAGTGCTGCTTTTGATTTTGAAGGCGCTATTAAAGATACAGTGAAAGATGCAGTAAAAAAACAAATTGATCCGCAAGCAGAGTCTGCCTCAACCACTGTGCCTGCCACTGAAAATACAACAGCCGCTACGGAGCCGGCTTTTAATTGGAAGAATCCTAGTAAAGATGAAGAAATCGCATTGGGTCGAGAAATCTCTGGAAATTTACTAGGTGCAGCGCCATTGGTTAAAGACGCAGCTTTGCAAAAGTATGTGAATTCAGTGGGTCGCTGGGTGGCTTCTCAATCTGAGCGCCCAGATTTACCGTGGCGTTTTGGTGTGATTGAGAGTGATGACTTAAATGCGTTTGCAGCGCCAGGTGGCTACGTAATGGTTACCAAAGGCCTCTATCGCAAATTGACTAATGAAGCGCAATTAGCAGGCGTGCTCGGTCATGAGATCGGCCATATCGTTAAAAAACATCAGCTTAAAGTATTACAAAAACAACAGTTATTAAATTTTGGCGCTGGTTTATTAAGTGATAAATATGCCAAAGATAACAAACTTGTCAGTAAAGCGATTGGTAGCGGTGCAGAAATTAGCGCACGTAGTTTAGATAAAAGTGCAGAATATGAGGCTGACAGATTAGGCGTGAGCTACGCGACACGCGCAGGCTACGAGCCTTTCGGCTTGGCTGATGTACTGCAAACTTTAGGACAAACCAGTAAAAATGATGGTAGCGTTGCATTGCTATTCAAAACGCATCCATTACCTGATGAAAGATTAGCCGCTTTGGGTGATGCAGTTGGCAGCAAGCTGGATAACATTAAAAATGGTAAAACATTGGAAAATAGGTTTTATGTACTTAAAAATTAGGAAAAAATAGTTTTCACTAGATTAAGCATCAGAAATTAAAAAGCGCGTTCAATAAAATTGTTGGCGCGCTTTTTTGCTTTTATTGCAGGTAAAAATAAATGACTTACACCAGATTTCGCTCGCGCAACTCTGATTTAATATAAGCATAGTAGATTGGCGCAGCCACAATGCCTGCTAAACCAAATGCCGCTTCCATGGCTAACATTGCAATCAACAACTCCCAAGCATTGGCACGAATCTGACTACCGACGATTCGCGCATTTAAAAAATACTCAAATTTATGAATTACAATTAAGTAAATCAAAGATCCTACAGCAACACCCAAAGATTGACTTAGGCTCACCACTACCACTATGGTATTGGAGATTAAATTACCAATGACTGGAATCAAACCGACCACAAAGGTAATTGCAATCATCGTTTTAACAAGTGGCAAGTGAATACCCATCAATGGCAACACTACCGCCAAATAAATGGCAGTAAATATCGCGTTGATAGTAGCAATCCGCAGTTGCGCAAAGACTACACGCTGAAAAGCGTCACTAAATAAACTCCCGCGCTCTGCTAATGCACGTGCGAATGGCTTAAAATTATCAATAGCAACCGCCTCACGTACAGCTAACATTCCACCAATCACCATCCCTAATATGACATGTGCAGTGATGCGCCCTGCTTCTTTACCTACCACTTGCAACTCGCCTGCATGGCTACGTAACCAAATAGTAGCCTCTTCTTTAAATGTAATCGCATCCGCAGGTAAGTGCTCTAATACCCAGCTAGGTAGAATTTTGCGTGAGTCTTCAATGATCTGTGCCATTTTTGCCAGTAGTACCGTTAAGCTACCCGCATCAGATCTAAAAAAAGCAACCAGACCAACCCCTGCTAATCCAAGTAAACTGACCACTATCATCACTAAAATACCTGCAGCCCAAAATTTGGAGCGATTACTTGGCCTTTTTGTGGGGAATTGACGCGCAATGTAGGGCGTGATGATATGCACTAACTCATAAACTAGTAAACCTGCTAGCAATGCTGGTAATAAGTTAAACACTAAGATAAAAAGTAAAGTCAAGCCAGTTAAAGTCCAAGCAGATATTTCATAGAGCGTTGGTGATGGTATTTTTTTAATCATAAAAATGGTTAGCTTTATTTAAGTACGAAAATACGTGATTAATAATGGCATTCTATTCACTAAATGGCTGAAATCGCACGATAAAATTAGACACTTCGTCAGTGGGTAAAGATAGTTTTAAATCAATCTGCTGATTAAATTCTTTATTAATGATACTACCATTGCACTTAGCTAATAATCTGGTCATATTGTCCATTTGTTTATAATCAATGGTTAAGTTGATAGTTTGCATCTCTACAAAAGTCTGTATCGTTGCACCATCTAATGCAAGCTTGGCCGTGCCACCATAAGCACGCGCTAGGCCACCTGTACCTAAATTAATACCACCATAATAACGAATCACCGCCACACAACCATTAATTAAATCACGCCCCTCAATGAGTTTTAAAACTGGCATCCCTGCCGTGCCAGATGGCTCACCAGCGTCTGAAAAGCGCTGTATTATTCCTTGTTCAGTTTTCAGACGAAAAGCGTACACTAAGTGATGCGCATTTTGATGTTGATTAGCAAATGCACGCAATGCAGACCCCACCGCTCGCTCATCAACAGTTTGCACCGCCATCGCAATAAAACGTGATTTAGTGATCGTTTGCTCAGCAAACCCAGGTTTTGAAAGTATGAACACTAGCTTAAACCAGTAATATTCCCTGCATGGTCTACACTAATATGCTCACTCGCTGGATGTTTTGGTAAGCCTGGCATGGTCAGAATATCGCCGCAAGTCACTACAATAAACTCTGCACCACGCGATAACCTTAACGCTCGAACTTCTAACACATGGCCAGATGGCGCGCCTCTTAAGTTAGGGTCTGATGAAAATGAATAGGGTGTTTTAGCAATACACACAGGGTAATGTGAATAGTTTTTTTCTAACGTCTCAAGACTAGCTTTGGCCATACTGGATAATTGGACTGCACTTGCGCCATAGATTTTCTGGGCGATGGTTTCAATTTTTTTTAATAAAGTTATATCGTCTGCATACAAGAATTTAACTGTATCGCCAGAGGCACTCTCGACTAAACGCAGCACTTCAACTGCTAAGTCTTTAGCACCTTCGCCACCTTGCGCCCAATGCTTACAAAGTATCGCTTTGACCCCCAGTTTTTTTGCTTCAGCTTGCAGCAACTCAATTTCGGCTACAGTATCGGTGGCAAAATAATTAACGGCCACAACGACTTGCAAGCCAAAGTTTTCTTTTAAGTTATGTACGTGTCTTTGCAAGTTCGCTATGCCAATTTTTAAGGCAGTGACATTTTCTAAAGTTAACGCTTTAAGCTCAACGCCACCGTGATATTTGAGCGATCGTAAAGTTGCAACCAATACAACAGCTGCAGGTTGTAAGCCTGTTTTTCGACATTTAATATCAATAAATTTTTCAGCGCCTAAATCAGCACCAAACCCCGCCTCAGTCACTACATAATCTGCTAGCTTAAGCGCTGTTTTAGTCGCGATTAATGAATTACAGCCATGCGCAATATTAGCGAAAGGGCCACCATGAACGATGGCCGCAGTATGCTCTATTGTTTGTACTAAGTTAGGCTGAAAGGCATTTTTAAGTAACGCAGTCATCGCCCCTTCCGCTTGCAAATCACTTGCCAAAACTGGCTGCTGAGTTGCTGTGAAGGCTACTTGTATATTTCCTAGCCGCATTTTTAAATCTTCTAATGAAGTCGCTAAGCAAAATATCGCCATCACCTCACTGGCAACTACAATATCAAAGGCAGTTTCCCTCTCCGTAACATTGATGGCATCAGCAGCGTTTGCATTAAGCGTAATATGACGCAATGCACGATCATTGATATCCATGCATCGACGCCAAGTAATGGTTTTAGGGTCAATATCAAGCGCGTTTCCTTGATAAATATGATTATCAATCAATGCCGCTAGCAAGTTATTCGCGCTACTAATCGCATGAAAATCGCCAGTAAAATGTAAATTAATATCTTCCATTGGTAATACTTGCGCAAAGCCGCCGCCAGTTGCACCTCCTTTTTTACCAAATACAGGGCCTAGTGATGGTTCACGTATGCACAACATGGCTTTCTTTCCACTATCTTTCAATACTTGATTTAATGCATCCGCTAGCCCCACCGTAGTGGTAGTTTTACCCTCCCCCGCTGGCGTAGGACTAATTGCGGTGACCAAAATCAATTGACCGTCTGGCAGAGGTTGTAGTTTTTGAATACAAGCAGGGCTGAGCTTAGCGATATGATGACCATAAGGAATCAAATCCTCAGCATCTATATGCTGTGCTTTGGTATTAAGACTTTTTGCAATGAGAGAAATTGGTTTTAATTCAGCGCTTTGTGATATTTCGATATCTGTTTGCATGTGATTATTAAATAACCCTTACTTACGTTTACCTAGTAATGAACCCAATACTCCACGAATAATTTGCCGTCCAAGCTCTGAGCCAATGGTTCTTGCGGTCGTTTTAACTACTGTATCTAAAATGCTATCTGAGCGTCGGCCAACGGGCTTAGATGATGTGCTTGGTGCAGAGTTACCGCCAAAGATTCCTCCCCAATTAAAGCCTTCATCTGCCTTAGCTTCAGTAGCACTTTGCGCGGCGCGGCCTTGCAAAATTTCGTAAGCGGACTCACGATCAATCGACTTCTCGTAAAAACCAAATACGTTAGAGGCCTTTACTGTGTCATTGCGTTCAGAGTCTGTAATTGCACCGATACGACTACCAGGTGGGCATATAAAGCTACGCTCTACAGGCGAAGGAATACCCTTTTCATCTAAAAATGAGACTAATGCTTCACCCACACCTAGTTCAGTAATAGCGCTAGCGACATTGACTTTAGGATTGCTTCTAAAAGTATCAGCCGCTGATTTAACCGCTTTTTGATCACGTGGTGTAAATGCACGTAACGCATGCTGCACGCGGTTGCCTAGCTGGCCTAATACAACATCTGGAATATCTAATGGGTTTTGACTCACAAAATAAATACCAACGCCTTTTGAACGAATCAAACGCACCACTTGCTCTATTTTGTCTAGTAAAGCTTGGGGAGCATCGTTAAATAACAAATGTGCTTCGTCAAAAAAGAAAACCAGTTTTGGTTTTTCTAAATCCCCTGCTTCAGGAAGTTTTTCAAAAAGCTCAGAAAGTAGCCATAGCAATAAAGTCGCATAGATACGTGGTGCGTTAAATAGCTTATCGGAAGCTAAGATATTAACCACGCCACGACCTTGTGAGTCAGTTTGCATTAAATCATCTAAATTAAGGGCTGGTTCGCCAAATAACTGATCTGCACCTTGCGTTTCTAGTTCAAGTAATGCTCGCTGAACCGCACCCACACTGGCGGCTGAAATATTTCCATACTGCGTTTGATATTCCGCAGCATGCTCAGCTGCATGTTGCATCATGGCACGTAAATCTTTCAGGTCTAAAAGTAACCATCCTTTATCGTCAGCTATTTTAAATATAGCGTTTAAAACACCAGCTTGTACATCATTCAAATTTAGTAATCTAGCTAATAAAAGCGGGCCCATTTCAGCAATCGTGGTACGAACGGGGTGGCCTTTTACACCAAACACATCCCAAAAAGTAACTGGGCATTTACTATAACTAAATGCATTTAAAGCTAGCTCTTTAACACGCGCTTCAATTTTAGTATTGCCTCCTCCAGTTTGGCTCATTCCAGCCAAATCGCCTTTCACATCTGCCATAAATACTGGCACGCCGAGCTTAGAAAAACCTTCAGCCAGCGTCTGCAATGTCACCGTTTTACCAGTACCTGTAGCGCCTGCTATCAAGCCATGTCGATTAGCCATTTTGGGTAATATAAAGCTGGAAATATCATTGTTTTTTGCGATTAATATTGGTTCTGCCATGCTATAAATCACCCTTTCGTGCTTTATCCATAATTTCTAATAAATTGGTTTCTAACTCTTGTGCGGCTTTTTTTGCACGTAAGCTTGGATTTTTAATACTTTTTAAATCGTAAGTCGGGCGTGCCATTGCAATAAATAATTTAAGTTTTTTATTAGCATCAGGCTTTTCATAAATCGCAATACGGCAAGGGGCAAACACTAAATATTCGGGATGATCCAAGAAAATATCCGTACCTAAGCTCAAATTACAAAAACTATGTACTTCTTTAACACCTTGAGGGTCAATGCCACGTTTTTTAATATGCTCAGCAATCGGAAAGTTGGCGGGATTCACGAAATTTTTTCCCTCGCTCACGCTCTTTAAGCTATCAATAACATCTTGATAACTCACGCCATCATTCACAGGTAATTCATAAATTGATGTACTGTCTTCAATTGCTGGCATGCCAAGGCTTACTTTACCTATCAGCGCTGGAGAATTAGTGACAGTTGGCTGAATCGTGCCACAACTAGCAAGAACTAATAACACACTTAGAGCCCAACCGAATTTATTCAAACCATATTGATTCATCAATAAACCTTTAATCAGTTTTCAAGCAAAATTAATATTATTATGCACCTAATTTAAGCGCATCATTCACAGCTTGCCGATTAAAATGTGGCGCTATCAACTCAATGAAGCCATACATATATCCACGTAGAAACGCATCTTTGCGAATACCTAAATAGGTAGTGCTGTCAGGAAATAAATGGCTCACATCTAGTCTAGCTAAATGACTATCACGCTGGGGATCGTAAGCCATATTAGCTAGTAAACCTACACCTAAACCTAGTGTTACGTAAGTTTTAATAACGTCTGCATCAATAGCAGTGAGTACTACATTGGGCGATAAACCTGCTTCGGTAAATATTTTTGACACCAATGTGCCCCCAGTAAAAGCAAAATCATAGGTAATAAGTGGGTAAGCGGCTAATTTTGCAAGCGTGAGTTCACCCTCTGAAAGTAAAGGGTGTCCATGTGGTACAACGACACAACGATTCCACTGGTAACAAGGCAAGCACAATAGAGTGTCAAAGCTATTAATAGACTCAGTGGCGATACCGATATCAGCATCGCCATTAGCGACTTGTTCAGCCACCTGCATAGGATTACCCTGATGGATATTTAATTTAATCAGCGGATAATTCGCCATAAAATCTTTAACTGCCGCTGGTAACTTATAGCGTGCCTGTGTGTGGGTAGTAGCAATCGTAAACGTGCCAGTTTCTACATTGCTAAATTCATCACCCACACGTTTTATATTGTCAATATCACGAATCACTTTAGCTGCTAGCGCTAATATTTGTGCACCCGGTTCGGTAATACCAGTGAGTCGCTTGCCATTACGCTGAAAAACCTGTAGTCCTAACTCGTCTTCAAATAGTTGAATTTGCTTACTCACACCTGGCTGTGAAGTGTATAAAGCATCGGCAGCGCCTGTGATGCTTAAGCCTTGCCGCGCAACTTCGTTTAAATAGCGTAATTGGTGTAATTTCATAGCGTTCTCATGTGTGTCATGTGGGTTTGATAACCTTTATCAAACCATAGTCTTATATAAGCAAATCAGATAAATATAGAATAACATATTCTAAAATAATTTATTAATTGCTGATATAGTGCGACCTCTCGTAATTTAACGTTTAATGACGAATACTCCATATGGAATTTGGTTATATATTTGCTGGCTTTGTAGTCGGCTTGCTCGTGGGCTTAACAGGTGTGGGCGGCGGCTCTTTAATGACGCCAATCTTGGTACTGTTTTTTCATATTAAACCAGCGTTTGCTGTAGGTACAGATTTACTTTATGCCTCCATTACCAAGTCAGTCGGTATTTTTGCACATGGCAAACTTGGCAATATTGATTGGAAATTAGTTCGATTATTGGCGTATGGCAGTTTGCCAGCATCGATATTTACAACGCTTTATTTGAGGCAAATAGATATCGCTACAGATGCGGCGGTGAGTAGCATTAAGTTTTGGTTAGGTATTGCGTTGATCATCACATCGATCTCAGTGTTATTTCGCAATCAGTTGGCAGCTTTTTCAAAGCGAGAACATTTGATTAATGCCCAGTGGACACCTTACTTAACGGTTATTTTAGGCTTAATTTTAGGTTTTTTGGTTACGCTGACCTCAGTAGGTGCAGGCGCTTTAGGTGTAACCGCATTGCTGATTATTTATCCTAAACGACCGATTACTACCATTATCGGCTCTGATGTTGCACACGCAGTGCCCTTGACGTTATTAGCAGGCTTAGGCCACGCGAGTCTTGGTACTGTAGATTACAAATTGTTAGGCATTCTTTTAATCGGTTCAATTCCAGGCATTTGGATTGGCAGCCACCTCAGCGCCAAAATCGCCGAGCATTGGGTGCGCATTGCACTGGCTTTAATACTGATTTTTGTGGGCTTAAAGCTGGTTTTCAATTAAAATAGTAAGTTGTTAGAAAAAACTATAATAAAGCACTTTAAAATTAAAGAACTTGTATAAATAAGAACTATGTATAAATACGACGAAATAGATCAACAGTTAGTAGATGAAAGAGTTGCACAGTATCGTGACCAAACACGCC
>JACMNP010000177.1 GCA_014378495.1 Methylotenera sp.
CAAGATCCACATGATGTTCCACAAGCGATTACCACAGTGACGCATAGTTTAATGCAGGACCAGCAGATTAGCTCATTACGTGATGCATTACGCAACGTATCAGGTTTAACCTTCAATGCTGCAGAAGGTGGACGTGGTGGCGATAATTTTAATTTGCGTGGTTTTTATACATTTGGTGATATTTATTTAGATGGCATTCGTGATACTGCACAGTATTACCGTGAAACTTTCAACTTAGAGCAAGTTGATGTATTGCGTGGGTCTGCCGCAATGTTATTTGGGCGTGGTCAGGCTGGTGGTGTGATTAATCAGGTGACTAAATCAGCTAAATTAGAAGATTCAAATATGGTGAGCGGTAGTTTGGGTGAGTATGACTATCATCAATTTACAGGCGATTTTAATAAGAAATTAGGTGACACCACTGCTATCCGTATTAATGTGATGGACCGCTCAGAAGAAACTTACCGTGAAAATCAAGCGACAGGTGATAGACCAGAGTCTGACCGTAAAGGGATTGCGTTAAGCTTTGGTACTGGAATTGGTACAGACAATGAGTTCTTTTTAAATCATGTATACACGCAGTCACGCGATGTACCCGATTATGGTATTGGCTTTGACAATAAAAAACCAATTAATACCGCTAAGCTAAATGACGATACATTTTGGGGTTCGGATAAAAACTTTGATGATAGTGATGTGCGTGTCACTACTGGTATTTTCACACATAAATTTACTGAAGATACCCAACTACGCACACAGGTAAGACATGCTCAATATGAGCGGGCATACTGGGCAGTGACACCAAGAGCATTTGACCCAACGGCTACTGGAACTGGTGCAAGTGGAACTACGCTTTCAAATGGTAATACAACGCGTAAAACAGAATATGTGACCGATACGATTCAGTCAGATTTCAGCACTAAATTTGATCTTGCCGGAATGAAAAATCAGTTTCTTGCAGGTCTTGAGTATTTAAAAGAAGATTCTAAAAGAGAAACGCTACAAGGCTATAACGCTGTAACAGGGCAGTCGTACGGAAACTTAACTGGCGCTGCGCTTAATAATCTAATTGCAGCTAACGGAATATTTTACAAGCGACATTCCACAACCTCTGCCGCATCTATCAATTATGATGCCGATAATTATGCTGCTTATGTGCAAGATACGATTGAGTTCATTCCTAAATGGGATTTATTATTAGGCGTAAGGCGTGATGAAATGCGTGCTAACTACTCTAGCCTTACCTCGCCAGCGCTAAGTTATGGTGAAAATAGTTATCGTACTGGTATTTCATGGCATCAAACACCAGATCACCATTACTATGTAAGCTATAGCGATTCATTTAGCCCAACCGCTGATTTGTATCAACTGTCTGCTAAACCACAGCCACCTGAAAGAAGTAAAACGGTCGAGCTGGGTGCAAAATGGTTATTCTTAGATGGTGATCTTTCATTCCGTTCTGCGCTCTATCGTACAACTAAGGATTGGGAGCGTAATACTGACTTAGAGGCGGCTGCAAATAATGCTATTTTGACCAAAAAACGTCGTACTGATGGCTTAGAGTTTGAAGTGGCTGGTAAAGTGACTGATAATTGGGAAGTGTTCGGTGGTTTAGCATTTATGGATGCCAAAATACTCGAAGTTGCAGAGAATGTAAGTGCAACTGGCGTGGTCAGCCTCGCGGATGCAAGGTTTAAGGGCGAACGTGCACGTAATACCCCTCCTATGACATTTAATATGTGGTCAACTTATAAACTGGATAGCAATTGGAAAATTGGTGGCGGCTTTGAATCTAAGGGTGAGCGTTTTGGCTATCAACCATCAAGCGCTAACGCAAATACATTATTTGTAAACGGACAATTTAAACCTAACACGCTAGCTGGTTATACACGTTGGGATGCAATGGCGGCTTATGAAGCCCAAAAATGGGCGGTGCGTTTAAACGTTAAAAATCTGTTTGATACAGTCTATTATGATTCTTTATATGACAATGGTGGTTTTACTGTGCCAGGTAATCGCAGACAAGCGATCATCACCACTGAATACAAGTTTTAATTGAGAAAGCTTTAGGATAATAAATGCTGTTGCGCGTACCCCAAGTATTAAATGCTGATGAGCTGGCAAAATTGCAAGCGCTCATGATTAAGGCCGAATGGACCGATGGCAAGGTCACTGCGGGTACGCAATCGGCACAAGTTAAACGTAATATCCAGTTACCAGAAAAGTCGCCAGATGCTGAGGTAGCACGTGAAATAGTGCTTAGAGCCTTAAGTCGTAACGCGTTGTTTTTTTCGGCAGCTTTACCAAAAAAAATCTACCCGCCACTCTTCAACCAATATCGTGAAGGTATGGATTTTGGTGCACATATTGATAATGCGGTACGTACCCATGCAATTTCAGGTTTGCACGTACGTACGGATATTTCTTGCACCCTTTTCATTGCTGACCCTCATAGTTACGAAGGTGGTGAGTTAGTGATTGAAGATACCTATGGCCACCAAATGGTTAAGTTGCCAGCGGGTGACATGGTGTTATACCCAGGCACTAGCTTGCATCACGTGCGCCCCGTCACAAGTGGTTCAAGGTTGGCTAGTTTCTTTTGGGTACAAAGCATGATACGAGATGATGCGCAAAGAACATTGCTGTTTGATATGGACGCAGCAATTGTTACTTTACGTGAGCAGATAGGTGATTCAACTGCAGTGATTAGATTAACTGGCAATTATCATAATTTGATTCGTATGTGGGCAGATACTTAAAAATTCTCCCAATATTTAGCTGATTTAAATACAACCTTAAGGAAAAATCATGCGTTTTATATTTGCGTTACTTAGTTTAGTTCCACTACAAGCATTCGCTTCAGCGGATTGTCCCACTTACCCAAAATCAGAGTGGGCATCAGAAGAAACCTTAAAAAAAGCTTTAGCAGATGAAGGTTATAGCATCAAAAAATTTAAAGTGGACGGTAACTGTTACGAGATTTACGGAAGAAATAAAGAAGGCAAAAAAGTAGAAATTTACTTCGATATGAAAACGCTAGCAATCATTAAAGCTGAAGGTCTTAAAGACTAAAGTGATAACTTGCGTTTAGAATAATGGGTAATCGTGAAAAAAATCAGTTTATGATATGGACTGTTTTTGTACGCATTACACATTGGTTCATAGCAGTTTTTGTACTCGTTAACTTTTTTAACGATACAGGATATTGGCATCGTTTTATTGGGTATTACTGTTTAATTCTGGTATTTTTAAGAGTTGGTTATGGAATTTGGCTAAGTAAAGTGCCTTCGTCCAGATTCTATATGCCGACTATTGAAAATATCAAGCTACATATTCATGAGATTAGAGCTAATCAATTTGCACCGCATGCTGGCCATAATCCACTTGGTCAGTTGGCAGTTTACCTCATCTGGATATTAATTATTTTATTAGCATTCACAGGTTGGTTAAGTCGCACAGATGCTTACTGGGGTGAAGATTGGCCGATAGATTTACACGGGATTTTTTCTAATTTATTGCAGGGCTTGTTGGTATTGCATATAACAGCAGTAGTAATAATGTCGAAATTGCAAAAGAAAAATCTAGTGAAACAAATGATTACGGGAAAGTCTTCAGATACTCATCACTAAAAATATGAATAGATAGCAAAGTCAATTTGCTATCTATTCAATTGTAAAAGTCAAAGCCAATAAAAATTTGCGCTAAAAATTCAAATTAACTATGAATGTAGCTTTCTAACTGCTTAATTAAATCTTTTTGATAGGCAATGGTTTCTTTTACTAAATCGCCTATTGATAACATGCCTATCACTTTGTCATCATCAACTACGGGTAAGTGGCGGATGCGTTTTTCTGACATCACGGTCATCGCCTGCTCAACACTATCGGTAGGTTTGGCGGATAGCACTTTATCTGTCATCACTTCTTGTATTTGCGTACTTTTTGAGGATTTACCTTTCAATATCACTTCACGCGCATAATCACGTTCCGAAAAAATTCCTACCAGTTTTTCACCCTCTAGCACAACTAAAGCGCCTATTTTGTATTCTGCCAATATCACTAAAGCATCAAATACTGGCCTATTAGGCGCAATTGAAATCACTTCTTTATGTTTTTTATAATCTAATATTTGTTGTAATGTTTTCATGATTATTTTCTCCAATTAGCAGTTTTAATATACACCGATAAATAATTTAGCCAATACGGTCAGCAAGTTTTTTGCTAAAGATTTAAATAATAAAGGATATCTATTGACATAGTTAGCCAGCTAACTATAATGCACCTAATCATGCTGCAATTAAGAGATCTCCCAACCACGGAAATGTTAGATAAATTTGCTGAGCGCTATCCAGATGCGGATGTGACAGCGATTGCTAGCGTTTTACAATTACTGCGTGTCGCTACCGACTTATCGATTGCGCTGGATACCTGTTTAAGTAAACACGGCTTACTACAAGGTCGCTGGTGGGTACTTATTTTATTGATGCGCGAAGAAACCAAAACTTCAACACCTTCGATTTTGGCGGATAAAGCAGGCGTGACGCGTGCCACGATGACGGGGTTGATTGATGGCTTGGAACAAAGTGGTTTAGTAGCGCGCATATTCACTAAAGACGATAGACGAATTGTGCGCATCAACTTGACCGCAGTTGGTCAGGCTAAATTAGATGATGTCATGCCCGATTATTACCGTCGGTTAAGACAATGCATGCATGCGCTGAATGAAGCGCAGCGTATACAACTACAACAAATGCTAGGCCTGATTAACTTGGGTATTCCAGCACTGGTTTAACAGTAAGTATTTACTAAATAAAGATTTTTTAACTTTAAGAAAGAGGGTAATCAATATGTCAAATATTCAAACGCATATCAGTACTATCAACGCAAAATTTGATCAAGCATTCAATGCAAAAAACGCTGAAGAAATCGTAGCGCTTTATGACGCAAATGCAGTTGTAATGCCAGCGCCTGCAGGTGAACCTGTGATTGGTTCGCAAGCGATTCAAGTATTTTTTGCAGGATTAATTAGTGCAGGTGTGATTGACCATAAGTTAACACTTA
>JACMNP010000035.1 GCA_014378495.1 Methylotenera sp.
AGCTATGTAACGCTACGTGATTTAATTGAAGAGGTTGGCTGCGATGCGACGCGTTACTTTTTGGCCGCACGTCGCTCAGACTCACAATTGGTATTCGATATTGATTTAGCCAGAGCACAAACCAATGATAACCCTGTGTATTATATTCAATATGCGCATGCCCGTATTTGCAGTGTATTAGCACAATGGAGTGGGCTTGCAGCACAATTGAATAATGTAGATTTAAGCCAACTTTACAATCCACATGAAACTGCGCTATTGCAACGATTGAGTACCTACCCTGAGACCGTTGCGAATGCAGCAACCGAACTTGCGCCACATACCATTGCTAATTACTTAAAAGAGTTAGCGAGTGATTTGCACAGTTATTACAATGAATATAAATTTTTAATCGATGATGAAACCGTTAAACTAGCCCGATTAAGTTTAATCACTGCCACTGGCCAAGTACTTAAAAACGGATTAAATTTACTT
Organism: Methylotenera sp.; assembly: GCA_014378495.1. Classification (GTDB taxonomy): domain Bacteria; phylum Pseudomonadota; class Gammaproteobacteria; order Burkholderiales; family Methylophilaceae; genus Methylotenera. Next base: position 475 of record JACMNP010000035.1, read on the forward strand.
GGCGTTAGCGCCCCAGAAAGAATGTAAGGAGCAATAAAAATTATGAGTAGAGATTACAAACCAAGCCCAGAAAAATCAAAAAAATCCAATAAAGGGAGCCCACTTTTAACCGGCTTACTCATTGGATTTTTATTAGGCGTTGGTGCATCACTAAGCGTTGTCATGTTTATTAAAGGCGGTGAGAGCCCATTTACGCATAAAGCTGGCACTGACTCATCAAAATTATCTGAAAAAATCGCTGAAAAAGCAAAAGATAAATTTAAAACCAGTGCTGAAGAAGCTGGTGCAGATAATAGTGCGTTGCCTTCTGCAGAAAACCCAAAATCTGTTAAAGATGATGACAAAACGCGTTTTGATTTTTATACCATATTGCCAGGTAGTGAAAGCAAAGTAACGAAAGAAGAAGAGAAAAAAATCAAAGAAGATACACCACAACCTGCCGTGCAAAAAAGTTATTTTTTACAAGTTGGTGCATTTCAAACAGAAGTTGAAGCGGACAATATGAAAGCTAAGTTAGCATTACAAGGCTTTGAAGCGGTAGTACAAACAGCGGCTATTCCAGATAAGGGCGTGTGGCATCGTGTACGCGTTGGCCCGCTCAAAGATTTAGACCAAATCAACAAAACTAAAAGTGAATTAGTGAATAACGGCTTTAATGCAGACTTAATTAAAGTAAATAATGAAAACCAATAACAATCAATCTGGTCCATCATTGATTGATTCGTATTATTTAGTCTACTATTTGTCAGCCGAAACAAAACTCATGCGTTTTAATCCGTGTTGAATTGTTAAATACCAAATTTTAAAATTTAAGAAAAGATAAAGGAAGTTGAAGATGAAAAAGTTCTTAGGCGCTTTAATGTTGTTAGCCTCATTCAATGTATTGGCAGCAGACCCGCAGGTTGGCAAAGATTTTGACAAAACATTACAACCCATTCCAACTGATAATCCCAACAAAATTGAAGTGACTGAGATATTTTGGTATGGCTGCATCCATTGCTATCATATGGATCCTATCCTTAACGCTTGGGTAAAAAAATTACCCGCGGATGTGGCTTTTAAACGCGTTCCAGGTTTGCCACAACCACCTTGGGCGCCAATGGCAAAAGCTTTTTATACAATGGAAGAATTGAATCTATCAGCTAAATTGCATACTGCTTTATTCGATGCGATTCATAAAGATAAAACATTAAATCCAACGGATGAAGCTGCGACTATCGATTGGTTAACTAAAAAAAGTGGTTTAGATAAAGCTAAGATTGAAGCTTCTTTCAAATCATTTTCTATGAACAATAAGTTAAACCAAGCGGCACAAGTTTTCCGTGCTTCTGGTGCAACTGGCGTGCCTAGCTTTATTATTAACGGCCAATTTATTACTTCAAGTACAATGGCTGGTGGCAATGACCAAGCATTGAAAACTGTGGATTATATTGTAGGCAATATTCGTGCAGATAAGGCCAAAGCTGCAAAAAAGTAACGCATGCAAAAAATATCAAAAAGGTTTTAGTAAAACCTACTAGCAAATAGTTTAGTAAAGTAATCCAGTAAATTAACCCGCTTTTACCTCACTGTAAAAACGGGTTTTTTTACGTCTATAATATTGATAACACTCACAAGGCATCATCCATGAAAGTTTTTATTACAGGCGCCTCTAGTGGCATAGGTGAAGCGCTTGCAACGGAATATGCAATTCGCTATAACAACTCAGATACTATTATTGGATTGGTGGCTAGGCGTAGTGAGCACTTACTAAAGATACAAACCTCATTACAAGAAACCTACCAAGTTAAATGTACTATTTACCCGCTAGATGTACGTAATAGCGCCGCACTTGCTACTGCAAGTGAAAATTTTATGCAGCAACACGGTACACCAAATGTAGTTGTTGCTTGCGCAGGTGTCAGCCGTGGCACCCTTACTGAGTATCAAGCAGATATTGCAGCTTTTCAGGCGGTGATGGATATTAACGTGATGGGTTTGGTACATACCTTTCAGCCGTTTATTGCAGCAATGAAGGTTAGTGCAAAATCAGGTGAAACGGCTCAATTAGTGGGTATCGCCAGCGTTGCTGGAATTCGTGGTTTACCCGGAGCTGGCGCTTACAGCGCAAGCAAAGCCGCTGCGATTAGTTATTTAGAAAGTTTACGCGTAGAAATGGCGGCTAATAATATCGCTGTAACTACCATTGCACCTGGTTACATTCGTACGCCAATGACGGACGTGAATCAATACAAAATGCCATTTTTAATGGATGCAAATATTGCTGCAGCTAAGTTTGTAAATGCAATTGAGAGTAAACGTCGCTTTGTGGTGATTCCATGGCAAATGGGCTGGGTGGTAAGGTTAATGCGCTTTGTTCCGTCATTTTTGTGGGATTGGGCGATGAAAAATGCACCCCATAAACCACGATTAGATTGGGATTGGCTGTAATAGCTTTTCTAAGCTATAGTTTAATCATAAACTTAATAGCACTTAACCTAACTATGCATGAAATCTCAGACTTGATTGCCTGCGAGCATTGTGACGCAGTGTTTCACAAGCTATCGCTATCCAATGGCGAAATCGCTCGTTGCACGCGTTGCGGAGCTGAAATCGACCGTAATGCCCAGGAGCGGCGTAATCATCTGCTGCCGTTAACCATCGCCAGCCTGATCATTTTTGTTATCGCGAATACATTCCCTATTGTCCAAATAGAGTTGCAGGGCTTAGTCAGCAAAACGACATTGATGGGTGCAGTGTTATCGCTAAGCACCGAAGGAGTCTCGCTAGTAGCATTGCTGGTGCTAGCAACGACTATATTATTTCCATTCATGCAAATGCTGATTTTGTTTTACTTGCTAATTCCATCAACCAATCCTGATGATCGCCCAGGTTTCAGCTTATTGATACGCGTGATGCAAATGTTACGTCCGTGGGGCATGGTAGAAGTGTTCATGTTGGGCGTACTGGTAGCGTTAATCAAACTATCAAATATGGCGACTATCATCCCCGGTATTGCCTTGTGGGCGTTTTGTATGCTGACGGTGATGCTCACAGTCGTGGTGTCATTCAACCCGCGTTATTTGTGGCAGTTGGAAATCTCCGAACAGGAGGAAAAATGACAAATAACGCGATGATTAACATTGCAACGCTGCCTAAAACCGAACTTAACACTGAGTTTGCAAGGGCTAGATTTAAAACTACTAGCAGTCTGGGTATATTAGCCTGCCACCAATGCGGCAAACTCTGGAAAGAGGCACAGGAAGGCGAGCGTTGCTTACATTGTAACGCCACATTGCATATGCGAAAGCCTGATAGCCTTAACCGCACTTGGGCACTACTTATCACCGCATGCATCATGTATATACCAGCCAACATGTTGCCAGTCATGATCACCAGCACCTTCTTTGATACGCATCAGGATACTATTCTTAGCGGCATTATTTTTTTCTGGGTGTCTGGGGATTGGGGATTGGCCGCCATAGTCTTCATCGCAAGTTTTCTTGTGCCTTTACTCAAACTTGCATCATTATTTATATTAGTGATTAGTGCACAACGGCAAAGTTTGTGGCGACAACTGGAACGGGCTAAGCTATACCACTTGGTGGAAATCATCGGTCGCTGGTCAATGCTAGACGTTTTTGTCGTCTCACTACTGGTGGGTTTGGTACAGATTCAAGGATTTGCCCAAATCACTGCTGGTGTGGGTATCGTCGCTTTTGGCGCAGTAGTAGTATTAACAATGTTGGCCTCGCTCAGCTTTGATCCACGGCTAATTTGGGACACTGCAGATTCCCAAATTTCAAGTCAGTCAGTTACAGCCATTGATGGCTCAAACAAAAGTGTCTGAAACAAAAGTAATGCCAAATAAAGACAAAAGACAAGATAAAGACCAGATGAAAGAAACACGATGAACGAAGAGATTAAACAAGACCTTAAACAAGAAAACGTAGCTGGTCTGCCCACACCTAAACGTGAGCAGCAACGCAACTGGTTGCCATCGCTGGTATGGTTAATTCCTATTATCGCAGCAATCATTGGTATCGTCTTAGTCGCCAAGATATTGATAGACCGTGGCCCCGTCATCACCATCACGTTCCGCACTGGTGAAGGCCTAGAGGCAGGTAAAACCAAGGTAAAATACAAGGAAGTCGATATTGGTGAAGTACAAACCATCAGCTTAAGTAAAGACCGCTCACAGGTGCTGGTGAAGGTTCAATTATCAAAAAATGCTGAGAGTTTTACTACAATGGATACCCACTATTGGGTAGTACGTCCACGCCTTGGTGCATCAGGCATCTCAGGGTTAGGTACATTGTTATCTGGCGCCTACATTGCTGCGGATGGCGGTATATCAGACGAAACGACCAAAGAGTTTACGGGGCTGGAAGTACAACCGACTGTTACGCGTGATGCTTCTGGTAAGCAGTTCATGCTACATGCGGATGATTTAGGATCGGTCGATGTAGGCTCACCCATTTTTTACCGCCGCATCAAGGTCGGCCAAGTTTCCGCTTATGATTTAGATAGTGATGGCAAAGGCGTCAGTTTACGCATCTTCATCGATACCCCTTATGACAAATTTGTTGGCGTAAATACGCGTTTTTGGCATGCCAGCGGGGTAGATATTCAGGTGAATGCCAGCGGCTTCAAGGTCAATACGCAATCACTAGCTAGCGTAGTTTTGGGCGGGCTGGCATTTCAATCAGCCGATGGTAACCCTGGGACGCTTGCCAAAGAAAATACCACGTTTCTCTTAGCGCAGGACCAAGCCGAGGCGCTTAAGCAACCGGATGG
>JACMNP010000178.1 GCA_014378495.1 Methylotenera sp.
CTAAAGCTAGATTCAGCGACAACCACAGCTGCAATAACACGCCAGACCATGCTAAAGCAGTGAGTATTACCAGCACCAGTGTATGTAAACTAGTGCGCTGACTAATAGATACGTTAAGCATGTTTAGCGCCAAAAATGATAATAGCCATACCGATAAAGCAGACCAAAACACCCACCCAATCGGTGATTGTAGGCTTAATAGATTCAACCAACCACAGCCACATAATAGCCACGCCAATATACACGCCACCGTAAGCCGCATAGATTCGGCCAGCCGCGCTTGGGTGCAATGTGAGTAGCCAAGCAAACAAGGCAAGACTAAATGCCGCAGGAATAAGTAGCCAAACTGAACCACCTTGTTTAAGCCATAAATAAGGCAAATAGCAACCAACAATCTCAGCGATTGCGGTAAGTACAAATAGCGCGAATACTTTTGCTATTTCCATAGGGTTTTATCGCTTAGTATTTGAATTAATAAAGCAGGCAGTCGCAACGCTTGAATGATGGGTTAGGATTAACGGCTGATATCAAGGTATTTCCTGAATTTTTCTTTTGCAGGGTCAAATTGAGCCACTAACCAATTACATTCCGCATGCATTCCGTCACAGACCTTCTGATGGTCGTAACCTTCAAGGAAAGGTTGGTAAGAGTCCCGATACTCACCAGACCAATATTGAAGTTGGACGCCACGTTTATAAATCTCATCGATGTACGTTGGGATTTCTGGGCCAAACAAAAAATCTGCTTCAGAAACTGCCGTTCTGAATTTAAGTAAGTCTTCGTAGCTGGCTTTTGCGTCTCTAAGAATGATGCTGAGTATTTTACGAACTTCTTCATATACCTTTAGTCTTCGGTCATAGCGATCAAATATAAGCTTCTGCTCATTAGTCTTCCACTGCTGCCATGCGATGTAGGTAGCTACAAGGGCTATTAACGGTGTTAGCAGAGCTTTTGAGACTTCGAGTATTTCAGCGATACACATAGAGAACCTAACGTAAAATATACACACGAATACCTGTATAACTTTAGTGATTAAAACGAAAAATTTTCGTTCATTATTTATCTTAACTAATTAATTTTATTATAGATATCCTAAATTTTATTTTGGCGCTAACTTCATCATATCATCCACACTTAACCACCGCCATTCTCCCACCGCCAAATCATCAGGCAACTTCAACTCACCAATCTGTATACGTTTCAAGCCTTCTACTCTGTTACTAATGGCGGCCACCATGCGTTTTACTTGGTGATATTTGCCTTCTGCTAAAGTCATGTGAATTACGTTTTCGCTGATTCTTGTGCATTCAAGCGCGGCGATTGGGGCATCTTCATCTATGAGTTGTACACCTTTTAAAATATGTGCGATTTGGGCTTCATCTACTGCGTGTTTGCAGGTGACTTCATAGACTTTAGGTACCTTGTGTTTAGGCGAACTCATTTTGTGAATGAACTGCCCATCGTCTGAAATAAGTATCAAGCCTGTGGTGTCTTCATCTAACCTGCCTATACATTGCACGTCTCTTACCACCAATGGATGCGGCAGCAGGCTGTAAATAGTGGGGTGGTGCTGGGTTTTGTGCGAGCATTCGTAGTTGCTGGGTTTATGCAGCATTAAGTATGATTTTTCACGGTATTGCCAAGCTTCACCTTTTACGGTGTAACTTAAGTTTTCTAATTCAAATTCTGTATTCGGGTCGTCACAAGGCTGACCATTGACGGTGATTTCATTATTCCAAACCATAATACGACAAAGCTTGCGTGCGCCAAAGCCTTGGTTATGGATGATGCGTTCTATAGATAGTTTTTTAGCCATACGCGCATTATAACGGTAGCGATTAAAAAGCTCACTACCATTAACAGCCCATTGGCATTGGGCTGTTAATGTACTGTCTTAAAAATTCAAATCATTTAGTCTTTGGTATTTAAAAATTTATACACGAGTGCGCCAATCACTGCGCCAATAATTGGCGCTAGCCAGAACATCCAAAGTTGATGTAATGCGATACCACCTTCAATTAAAGCTGGGCCTGTACTTCGTGCTGGATTTACTGAGGTATTGGTGACAGGAATGCTAATCATGTGAATTAAAGCCAAGGTAAAGCCAATAGCTAGCGGCGCTAGACCTGCTGGCGCACGTTGGTCGGTAGCACCCATAATAATGAACAAGAACATCGCGGTTAGGGTTACTTCAGTGGTAAAGCCTGCCCACATGCTATAAGCGTGGGGAGAGTGTACGCCAAACCCGTTTGATGCTAAGCCGCCTGTGTAACCAGCCATACCGCTGGCAATACATTGAATAAGTAAAGTGGCTAACACTGCCCCAAATACTTGGGCAATGATGTAAGCGGGTAACTCTTTTGAATTAAACCTACCCCCTACCGCCAAGCCAATGGATACCGCAGGGTTTAAATGGCAACCTGAAATATGACCTATTGCATATGCCATAGTGACTACCGTTAAACCAAAAGCCAGTGAAACGCCCAAGTACCCTAAACCTAATTCAGGAATACCTGCAGCCAGTACCGCGCTACCACAGCCACCAAATACTAACCAAAAAGTACCAATGAGCTCGGCGATAGAGCGTTTGGATAATGAATAAGTCGATACAGACATAAAGCCTCCAGTAAGATAATGATTTTTAATGTAATTGTTATTTTGTAATCTAATGGTTACAGGCTTAATTTACTGCAAAGACTGTGCGCTCACAAGCAGCTTTGCGTTAAACTGGCAGCCTTGATTGTAAAAAATCATTATATTTTTTTTAGATTTAGTTAATTTTGGTGATATTGGCATGAGTTTTAAACATATTGTTTCGCGCGATAACCCAGTATTTAAACAGCTTAAAAAACTGGCAGATAATGCCCGTGAACGTCGCCTAGAAGGCAAAACCTTACTCGATGGTGTGCATTTAATCGAGGCTTATATTGCAACTTTTGGTGAGCCTGAGCTAGTGATTATTCCAGAAGGCAAAAGCAGTGTAGAAGCCACTGGTTTAATTCAACAACTAGTGGATGTTGCTACCATTATGTTGCCCACCTTAATGTTTGCAGAACTGACGCCAGTAGCGAGCGCTACGGGTATTTTGGCTTTAGTTAAAACGCCACAATTGCCCATACCAATCACCCCAAAATTTGCCCTGATGCTAGAAGATATACAAGACCCAGGCAACCTAGGCAGCATGCTAAGAACCGCAGCAGCAGCAGGGGTGGAAGTGGTGTATTTAAGTGCTAGTTGTACCGATGCATGGTCACCCAAAGCCTTGCGTGGCGGGCAAGGTGCGCAATTTTTGCTGCCAGTGGTTGAACGGGTAAATTTAATTGCAGAACTAGGTAATTTTAACGGTAATAGTTACGCAACAACGATGGATGGTGAGTCACTTTATCAGCAAGACTTAACGCAACCAACCGCCTTTGTGATGGGAAACGAGGGCGCAGGGCTTAGCAAATTGGCCTTGCAAGCGGCTACGCATCAAGTGAGTATTCCTATGCATGGTGATATAGAGTCACTTAACGCAGCGGCGGCGGCGGCCATTTGTTTATTTGAGCGGTCTAGACAAATGTCGGCTAAGTAAATTTTGTTTAATTACATAATAAGTTAAAAAACCCCGTAATTGTGAAAAAGTATTGATTCAATATAGAATTTGGAAGCGTTTGTAGTAGAGATTAATAAATAAAAAAAGCCTAACAAATAAAACCTAGCTAATAAATAAAACCTAGCTAATAAATAAAACCAAGCTAATAAATAAAACCAAGCTTAATAAAATAAAAAAAGGAAAACTTAAATGTCGTCACTCAATTATGAAATTTTTGGCAATGATCTACCTTATGTGCAAGTCACCCTAGCACCAAGCACAGAGGCTATGGCAGAGCAAGGCGCGATGATGTATGTAGATCAGCATATTGTAATGAGTGCAGTTTTAGGTGACGGTAGTGCGTCTAAATTTGGTGTGATAGGTCGATTTTTTAATGCGATTAAACGTACTTTCACGGGTGAATCTATGTTTAGTAGCGTGTATACCAATACAGGGTTTGTACCGCAAAACATTGCGATTGCAGCGCCAAGCCCTGGCCAAATTGTGCCAATTGAGCTTGAAGAGCAGGGTGGCACCATTATTTGCCAAAAGGGTGCTTATTTGGCAGGTGAAAAAGGTCAAAAATTGCAGCTAGCTTTTCAAAAGCGACTGCGCGTAGGATTTTTTGGGGGTGAAGGCTTCATCATGCAAAAAATCAGCGGTCGAGGTACCGTATTTATTCATGCTTCTGGCACGCTCAAGCAGGTGGCTTTAGGACCTAATGATGTGTTGAAGGTAGATACAGGTTGCTTAGTAGGTATGTCATCTACCGTGCGTTACGATATTCAATATGCAGGCAAACTTAAAACAGGTATTTTTGGCGGCGAAGGCATGTTTTACGCTACGGTTTCTGGCCCAGGCAATGTTTGGATGCAATCACTCCCTATGAGCCGCCTAAGCCGTGCTATTGTTGGTTCTGCAGTTGCTGGACGTAGCAAAGGTTCTGTTTTAGGTAAGTTATATCTAATCGGTATTGTGCTTTTTGTCATTATTTCACTATTTTTTGATAAGTAGTTATTCAAATATATGACTGAAAGTTGTCGATGCTAAATCATCATGCAGACTCCATTGAGGTGCTGTTGTTTGGCGCTGGATTGCCTACGGCGGGCATTACAACACGTTGCTATGTAAAGTCTGAATTTATTCACGTAGATTTCCAACAGCTTAAAGTTGCTTTCAGCAATATTAAAGCGACTGTGGGTGGTTTTGATCATAACCAATTGCAGCTGCATTGGCAGGTGGGTACACAAACCTATATGCTGATGCCTGCTAATGCGGCTGCAGAAAAAGCGTTGCATGCTACTTTGCCAGTAAGTTCGATTATAGGTTTGAAAAGTTGGAAAACTAATACTAAAGCACAAAGTATGGTATGGAATACGATTGTGTATGGTGCAGGTCTTATTGCATTATTGTTAGTATTGTTTGTGTGGCAATACGACAATGTGATGACTTGGGTTGCTAGTAAAATTTCCATGGAAACTGAAAAAAAGATTGGCGATTCAGTATTAAAGTCACTCAAATTACAAGGCAATTTGCTGGAAAAAGGTGCGGCGGTAGACGCAGTCAAAAAAGTAGGCAATCAACTGACGCAAGGCTCTCGCTACCATTATCAATGGTTTGTAGTGCAAGATGATGCCATTAACGCATTTGCGGTGCCTAGCGGCATTATCTTTATAAATAGCGGTCTGCTGAAAAAAGCAGATTCGGCGAATGAATTGGCCGCAGTATTAGCGCATGAAGTGCAGCATGTAGAGCGTCGCCATGCCTTAAAAAACATGCTCAATAGCGCAGGAGTCGCTAGTGTGGTTTTGATGGTGCTGGGTGATGCTAACGCAGTGATGCTAGTGATCGCACAGCAAGTATCAACACAATATTTTAGTCGACAAGTGGAAGCTGAGGCTGATTTAAAAGGTGCTGAATTGTTAAATCAAAAGCATATTGATGCGAGTGGCATGGTGAGTTTTTTCAAGAAAATGGATGCGGCCTATAAAAATAAAGATGACACACCAGAGTGGTTATCTTCACATCCTGAAACATTGGCTAGGATTAAGTTTGCCGAGCAGTTTGTAAAGTCACATCCATGTAAAGGTTGCGCGCCTTTAACTTGGGATAAAACTGCGATATTGGCTGATTTGAACACCGAAGAAAAAAACGGTAAAAATAAAACAAATAAAAAGCTTGAAGACTAAATAAAGACAGGATTTTATAACTACAGGTTTAAGAGCTAAACCCAGCCCATTAAGTTTGTGACCAGTTAATGTGCGGTATTACTTTTTAAAATACTATTTTCCACAAATACAGCTTTTTCGTTAAAGAGCTCAGCAGCATCTACTGCATCAAATAAGTATTGTTTATTGCAAAAGTCACAATTGACCTCAATTTTTTCGCGTTCAGCAAGCATGCTTTCTACTTCTTCTGTGCCCAACATTTTTAACATACTGGCTACTTTTATTTTTGAACAACTACAGTGAAACTGTGTAGGCCTACTTTCAAATAAACGGATGTCTTCTTCTACAAATAAGCGGGTGAGCAGCACTTCAGGCGCTAAGTTTTGCAGTTCATCATTGGTTAGTGTATTGGCCAGTTGATTAAAACGATTCCAAGCATCAGCATCATGTTCTGGCTTAGTTTGCAGCATTTGTTCAGGCAGCTTTTGTAGCAACATACCTGAGGCATTTTCGCCATCGCAATGCAACCACAAGGTTGTGTCAATTTGTTGTGAACGTAGCATGTAATTTTGCAGCATCTCAGCAATCGTTTCACCCTCTATTGGTACAATCCCTTGATAGGCTTCGCCTTCTTCAGGGTCTAGGGTAATGACAAATTGACCGTTCGCAACCAAATCTAAAAATGACTGATCAGTGATTTCGCCAGACCATTTAGCCGTGGCACGCATGGTTAAATTTGAGCTACATTCCACCACCAACAACTTTAGCGCGCCTTTACTTTGAAGTTGCAATACCATTGCACCATCCATTTTAAGCGTGGCAGAAAGTAAGGCGCTAGCCGCCATTAACTCACCTAAGGCTTGCTTTAATATCAATGGCAATGTTTGATGCTGTAATACTTCATGATAAGTGTGGTTCAGATGAACAATATTCCCACGAATGGGCGTATTTTCAAACAAAAATGGTAGTAGAGAATCTTGAAATTTTTTCATAGCAATATTTTAACATTAGCAAGTTGGTGAAGGTTTTTGAGTGAGCGCTTTTTAAGAGAATTGCTTCTTATTAAGCATGCTTTTACTCAGGTTGCTCGTAAGGCGGAATGTGCCAAGTACCCAATTGGTCGCCTAATAGCGTTAGGTGGCAAGCTAAGCGATCAGCTCTGCTCGCACTGACTTCAAATTCATAAGTACGTAAAAAATGCACTTTTCCACGGCTATTTCTGGCGAGCCATATTTTATTACAAGCTACAGTTTCATCTAATAATTGCAAATTAAACCTTGCCGCTAAGTCACGGCCTAGTGAAACAGCGCGTTCTCGCTGACTCATGCTATCAAGCCAAAACCATGCAACTGCAATTAATATTACTAATAATGCTAATTCCATATTTTTATTTTCACTTTACTGATGCGCATTATTTTATTGATGGTTGGTAGATTGTGCTTTTATAGGTAATTGCAATTGCCAGCAGTTGATTATTTAGGTAACTCAACTGGCGGCATCTACCTCTTCAGGGTCGTCCGCATGTAAAGACAAGCTATCTGCCTTAGAGGCGCTACTTTTGATTCCAGCGTTCTTACCATGCAACTTAAACCGAAGGCGTAACTCATTCAAAGAGTCCGCATTACGCAAGGCATCATCTTCAGTAATACGGCCTTCTTCGCATAATTTGAATAGTGCTTGGTCAAACGTTTGCATACCAAGTTCAACTGATTTTGCCATTGCCTCTTTCACCATATTGGTTTCGCCTTTTAAAATCAAATCAGCGACTAATGGCGAGTTTAATAAAATTTCAATAGCAGCACAGCGGCCGCCACCTGTTTTTGAAACTAAACGCTGAGAGATGAATGCTTTCATATTGAGTGATAAATCCATATGCAATTGCGCATGCCGCTCTTCAGGAAAGAAATTAATAATGCGGTCTAAGGCTTGGTTAGAGCTATTAGCATGCAGTGTTGCCATGCAAAGATGGCCAGTTTCCGCAAATGCTAGTGCAAATTCCATGGTTTCTCTATCGCGAATCTCACCAATTAAAATCACATCTGGCGCCTGACGGAGCGTATTTTTTAATGCGTTAAACCAGCCGTTGGTATCTCTACCGACTTCTCTATGCGTTACTAAGCAGTTTTTGCTTGGATGCACATACTCCACAGGGTCTTCTACCGTAATAATATGGCCATAGCTATTTTCATTGCGGTAATCAATCAGTGCTGCCAAAGTGGTTGATTTTCCCGAACCAGTGCCGCCCACTAAAATGACTAAGCCGCGCTTGGTCATCATCACTTCTTTAAGCACTTCGGGCAAACCAAGATCTGCAATATTAGGAATTTTAGTCGTAATAGTGCGCAATACCATACCGACTTTTTCTTGCTGCATAAACACATTCACGCGAAAACGGCCGATTTCTTTTGGAAAAATCGCAAAATTACATTCTTTTTCAATCGCAAACTCTGCGCGTTGCTTTTCATTCATCACCGCATCTGCAAAGGCTTTAGTGAGATCTCCCGTAAGTTTTTTTTGCGTGACTGGTGTCATTTTTCCATCAATTTTCATCGCGGGTGGAAAATCAGCAGAAATAAATAAATCAGAAGCTTTTTTATCTAACATGCCGCGTAAAAGGTTCTGCATGTAACTTAGTGCTTGTTCATTGGTCATTCAAAAGATCCCGTCTATTATTAGTGGTATTGTGGAGACTATTACATGATTAAATTATGAATTAAAAGTATAAAACACCTTATGTTAAAACTATGGTTCTTTTAATATATTATTATTAAAAATTGCAAGCTAAACAAACTATTTATCAGATATAGTGCTATGTATTGATTAGGTTAAATAATAATAGAATGAATCTAACGCGTGAAAAAGAAGCAATCAATGCTTATCTAAAACTCTTGCAAGCCAAGGGTGCGGATGCGGGTGTCTTGCATAAACATGCAGTTTTTTTAGATAAGTTAGCTATTCATTTAGCTGATAAAGACCTTGATGGTAGTGATTACCGTGAGGCCATTGAAGTAGTCATGGAAACTACTCCTGATGATGACTGGCATAGCAGCTTGACTACAGCACGTGAATTTTTTGCATTTTGGGTAAAAGATATTAAAGCGATTGCCGCCTTTAACCTACATTCTGGTTTTGATATTCAACCAGTCAGCTGGAAGCCAATTCCTACTTCATTACAAGCTTTATGGAAAAGTTTAGAAGTTGAAAAATTTGACACTTCTGAAAATTGGCCACTTAAAGCGTATACCCAGGCATTGCGATATGAGGGTGCTGAGCAGACTTTAGTGGATACGCGCTTGAGCCTTGCAAAGATTATTTTGATACGCTTGCGCAATGCTCCTCATAAAGATCATAAGTCTTATCGTACAGCGGTAGACCTTACTTTGCCGCTATTTAACATCAAGCAAAATAGACGATTGTTCTTAGTAGTGGTGCGCGAGTTTTATCACTTTTGGACAGGTAACCCAGATGCTAGCAGTATGGTGCTAAAAGATGGCTCAGGCAATATTTTGCAGTAGTAATTGAGTTTAATGAATCATTGACGCACCCAATTTGGGGTGCGTTTTTTTTGTTTATAAAATCTACTTTTTAATGCATTAATTTTTAATTTGCTCTATAAAAGTGCATTGCACTTAAGTAAGCACTTAAATAGTGCAATATTATGTGAGCGCTTCATGAATAGGTAATACAAAACAATCACTTAAGTATTGGCTTGCTATTTGCTTGATTTTACTCGCTTAAAATCAGGGGGTACTACAATAATGGAAGCTTTAATTTCTTCAACTGACGTGTTATTTGTTTTACTAGGCGCCATAATGGTGCTTGCAATGCATGCAGGTTTTGCTTTTTTAGAAGTTGGTACTGTGCGTAAAAAGAATCAGGTCAACGCACTTGTGAAAATCATGGTTGATTTTTCAATATCAACGATAGGCTATTTTTTTATAGGCTACAGTATTGCTTATGGCGTAAATTTCTTCAGTGGTGCAGAAGTGCTAGCCGCAAAAAATGGATACGAGTTAGTTAAATTCTTTTTTCTCCTTACATTTGCTGCGGCTATCCCAGCCATTGTGTCTGGAGGTATTGCTGAGCGCGCAAAATTTAATCCTCAACTTGCCGCTACATTTCTATTAGTAGGTTTTGTTTATCCGTTCTTTGAAGGTATAGCTTGGAATAATCATTACGGGATTCAAGATTGGTTGAATCTTACATTTGGTGCAAAATTTCATGATTTTGCTGGGTCAGTGGTTGTTCATGCTATGGGCGGATGGATTGCACTTGCCGCAGTGATTTTATTGGGCGCTCGTACTGGCAGATATGGCAAAGATGGCCGTTTGCATGCCCATCCGCCATCAAACATCCCATTTTTAGCATTAGGTGCATGGATACTAACGGTTGGCTGGTTTGGTTTTAACGTAATGTCAGCACAGACTATACAAGGCATTTCAGGCTTGGTTGCCATTAACTCACTCATGGCATTGGTTGGTGGCACTTTAGCAGCATTAGTCATGGGTAAGAACGATCCTGGTTTTGTGCATAATGGGCCACTGGCAGGCTTGGTCGCCGTGTGTGCAGGTTCGGATGTCATGCATCCCTTAGGCGCACTAGTCACTGGTGCAGTTGCAGGCATGTTATTTGTTTGGGCATTCACCCAAACACAAAATCGATTAAAAATTGATGATGTATTAGGTGTTTGGCCTTTACATGGCTTGTGTGGCGCATGGGGAGGTTTGGCTGCAGGCATCTTTGGCACAAAAGCATTAGGTGGCATGGGTGGCGTGAGCTTTACCTCTCAACTTATAGGTACAAGTTTGGGCGTCATTGTTGCATTTACTGGTGGTGCTGTTGTGTATGGTATGCTCAAAAAAATAGTGGGTATCCGCATGAATGCTGAAGCCGAATTTGATGGTGCGGATTTAAGTATTCATAAGATTGCTGCAACCGCTGATGATTAATAGGATATTTATCACTTTAATTAAAGTGATAAATTTCCACCAGTGGCATATTTGAACCATAAAACTGGTTGTATATAGCCAATATGTATCTCTTTTTAAAAGAGCTCATATTGGTTTATCATCTTATGATTTATATAAGATATAACACAAACCACCATTAAGCCGTATGCAATTCCTCACGAATCGTTTTACGCACCACATCGGCCAAGCTCAAACCTTGCGCATATTGGCTCAAGGCCTCATTCATCATGGTTTGATAGCTGCCACCGCTGGCTTCTGCACGTTGTTTAAACGCATTCAAAACCACATTATCAACGCGCATAGTAATGCGGGTTTTGCCCGCCATTTCAGCTTGCAGTTTGGCCAACACAGGCACATCTTTAGCCCGTTTGGCATTAGTAAAATCATATTCCTTGCGCATAATATTTTTTCTCATTGGTTGTGGCTTTGCGGGCGGAAATCAAACGAATTGTTTCTTCATCGCGTAGCGTTTAACACACAGTTAACTAATCTAAATCACTTGTCCCAATTAACAGCCAACTCGCTTCGCCATTGGCATTAAGGTTTTCTATCACCAAGGCTAGCGGGTCAAGCAAAGCGATGGTCGCAGCTTCAAACGCAACCCCATGCTTTTTTAGATTACTTTGTGATTTCTTCGGGTCAAATACAATGTTCATTATTAAATTATATGCACAAATGTACACAAAATCTAGCAGTCAGTAACTTAACGATAGTGGCCAACCGTAGTGAACACCGTCAACTCGGCAGCTATACCAAGATTAACGCCCACGGTAGCACCAGCATCTATGCGGCAACCTATTTGGTTAAAACAAGCCCAATGGACGGCATGCGATTAACCAAAACAGCATCCCTAATGAGATTGCGCAACTACCTGGTATACAAGGCTAGACGACTAATGAGTATAGTGACAATGATTAAATGCTCTAATAACAAACTAAAGTAAATAGTTATTTAAATAGGTATTAATGAAGAAATGCAAATTTCTATCTGAGTTATATCAAATAGCAATTTTTTCAAATTATTACTATTGTGTGAATTTTAGGGTTTCTTAAAAGTAGTTGATCTGTACTAAGCTTGAAAGAATCTTAAATATCGATATTAAAGCTGACCTTATCCTTTACTTAAATTGAGGTTACCAATTACTGATAACTCAGTGTTAAGTTAAATACGCTTTTAAGTTAAATGCGCTATGTTAAAATCATTTTATGATTTTAAAACTATTGATTAATTAGCATGGCGCGTTTTCACGTGATTATTCCTGCGGCGGGAAGTGGTAGTCGCATGGGTGCAGAGTCGCCCAAACAATATTTGAGTTTGCATGGTAAACCGCTGATTCAACACGTCATTAAAGTGTTTGATCAAGAGATAAAAATCAATAGTATTCATATTGTTTTGAATCCAGAAGATGCACATTGGCATACTGCGGATCTTGGCTTAAGCAACAAAATGCAGGTGCATCATTGCGGTGGCGAAACTAGGGCTGCCACTGTATTGAATGGGCTAAATGCAATGAGCGAACAGGTGCAAGATGATGACTGGATTTTGGTGCACGATGCTGCGCGGCCTGGTTTGAGTCATTTGCTACTCAACCAATTATTAAATACGCTTGAAGATGACGAGGTAGGTGGTTTGTTAGCCATTCCCTTGGCAGATACCTTAAAGCGGGCAGATCAGCATCAGCGAGTATCCGCGACCATACCGCGCAATGATTTATGGCAGGCGCAAACGCCTCAGATGTTTCGCTATGCAACACTCAAAAAAGCACTAAAAGAATTTGAAGGTACGCCGACGGATGAAGCAGAAGCGATTGAAGCGCTAGGATTAAAGCCTAAATTGGTCACTGGTGAATTACGCAATCTCAAGGTGACATATCCACAAGACTTGGCAGTGCTTTCAGCGCTTTTGAATGCTAATGAAAGATTAACTGAATTGGACGATAAATGATAAGAATAGGCCAAGGCTTTGATGTTCATCAATTAGTGGTTGGGCGAAAATGTATTATCGGTGGCGTTGAGATACCTTTTGAAAAAGGCTTAGACGGCCACTCTGATGCGGATGTTTTATTACATGCTATCTGCGATGCGCTGTTAGGCGCGGCAGCACTGGGGGATATTGGCAAACATTTTCCACCGACTGATATACGCTATAAAGGGATTAACTCACGTGAACTATTGCGCCACGTAAGCATATTGCTGAAAACACACGGTTTTGTGGTGAGCAATATCGATAGTACTGTGATCTGCGAGCAACCTAAATTATCGCCGCACACGGCACAAATGCGCATGAATATTGCTGAAGATTGCCAAGTTAGTATTGACGTGATTAATGTAAAAGCTACGACTACTGAGAAGTTGGGGTTCACTGGGCGGGGTGAAGGCATTGCAGCAGAGGCTATTTGCCTGATACAAAAAATCCTAGTGTAAAAATTATTGTAAAAACCTGCATAAAAATATACTAGGTGCTTTTAGCCTTAAATTTCTTGCAACTTGTTAGCGGATACTTACTCAAAACTTAGCTTCCGAAAAATCACGTATTACCATTCTAAAAAGTTTAAATAATCCCCCTATGCTACATTGGTTTGAAAATCTCCTAAATCCATTCCCTACCCGCGAAATAGGCTCGCCACCAGCATCGCTTTGGCAATTTCTATGGGCAAGTACACGCGGTATGCGCCCATATTTACTGGGGATGACGATATTCACAGGCCTAATCGGTGCGTTTGAAGCTTTGCTATTCGCTATGATGGGCAAGGTGGTAGATTGGCTAGCTTTGATTCCACCAACAGAGTTGTGGGCGCGTGAGGGGCAGCATCTTATTTGGCTTGCAGTTGCGCTTGCAGTGAGTGTGCTGTTTATTTTGATGCAGACTTTATTTAAGCATCAAACGCTGGCTGGCAACTTTCCTATGCGTCTACGCTGGAATTTTCATCGACTGATGCTCAATCAGAGTATGAGTTTTTACCAAGATGAGTTTGCAGGACGTGTCGCAGCAAAAGTGATGCAAACAGCCTTGGCTGTTCGTGATGTATGGTTTATTGTGGCCGATATTATGGTGTATGTGCTGATTTATTTTGGCACCATGGTGACTATCGTAGGTTTCTTTAACCCGTGGATAGCATTGCCATTTTTAGTATGGCTAACCACTTACATTATTTCGCTCAGTTACTTTGTGCCCAAGCTAAGCAAGGTTTCACAAAACCAAGCCGATGCGCGCTCTATGATGACAGGCCGAATTACAGACGCATACACCAATATCAGCACTGTTAAATTATTCTCACACGCTGGGCGCGAGGCTGGCTATGCGCGATTTGCAATGCATGAGTTCTTAGGTACTGTGCACAACCAGATGCGTATGGTTACCAAGGTAGAAATCGTCAATCATGTTTTGAATATGATGTTAATTATTAGCACAGGTTTAATGGCGCTTTGGCTTTGGAGTAAAGGTGAAGTTTCTGTAGGTGGTGTGGCTGCAGCCACAGCCATGTCTTTAAGGCTTAACGGTATTTCACACTGGGTGATGTGGGAAATGACTTCGTTATATGAGCAAATCGGTACTGTGCAAGATGGTATCAATACAATTACTGCACATAACAAAATTAATGATGCCGCTGATGCCAAACCTTTGCAAGTGCAACATGGCGCAGTAAAATTTGATGCAGTTGATTTTAGCTATGGCAATAAAAGAAGCTTGTTGAAAGCATTGAATTTAAACATCAAACCAGGTGAAAAAGTCGGTTTGGTAGGGCGTTCTGGTGCGGGTAAATCAACTATCGTGAATTTGTTACTACGTTTCTATGAGGTTGAAGCGGGACAGATTTTAATTGATGGTCAAAACGTTAACAGCGTGACACAAAATAGCCTGCGTGAACACATCGGCATGGTGACACAAGATACATCGTTATTACATCGCAGTGTGCGCGATAATCTTTTATACGGTCGCCCAAATGCCACTGATGAAGAAATGATTGTTGCCGCTAAACGTGCTGAAGCGCATGATTTTATTATGAACTTAAGCGATGCAAAAGGCCGTACTGGTTACGATGCTCACGTAGGCGAACGTGGTGTAAAACTCTCTGGCGGGCAACGCCAACGTATTGCCATTGCACGCGTCATGCTAAAAGATGCACCTATATTGCTACTCGACGAAGCAACCAGCGCTTTGGATTCAGAAGTGGAGCAGGCCATACAAGCCAGCTTGTACAATTTGATGCAGGGTAAAACCGTAGTCGCCATCGCCCACAGACTCTCAACCATTGCCGCGATGGATAGATTAATTGTATTGGATGAAGGCTGTATCATTGAAGAGGGCGATCACAAAACGCTACTCTCTAAAAAAGGCTTGTATGCTAGTCTTTGGAGTCATCAAAGTGGGGGCTTTCTCGGAGAGTAGCTAATAGTTCACGCAGCTGTCTGTTTTCTTCAAGCAAAGGCTTCAATGCATGGTCAACTTCAGCCTCAGAATATCTTGGCGTAATATGCTGTGGGCAATTCCATTCAATGGCTTCAATGGTTATCACAATACCGCGTTCGACTCTTGCGTTGTAGTTTGGTATTGCTAATTGTGCAATTAATTCTGGCGCATCGTCTTCATGAATAATGCGTGCTGTTCCCCATAGTTTTAATCTGCGACGGTTTGGATAATCCATGAGTATCAGTGAGGTACGCGCATTTGCATTTAGGTTGCCAACGCTAAGGTATTGTCGATTACCTTTAAAGTCTGCAAAAGCTATGGTGCGATTATCTAGCACATGCAAAAAACCTGCTGGACCGCCACGATGTTGTACATATGGCCAGTCATTTTCAGAAATTGTCGCCATATAAAAGCTATCACGTGTTTTTATAAATTCGGTTTCAAATTCGCCTAATTGATTGCGAGGATCATCCGAAATTTCGAATCTTTGATTGTTTTCGCGACTTCCGTAGCGTGTTTGCGCCGCTTTTACGCTCTCTGTAAAACTGATACTAGCAAATGCGTTTGGCATGTTGTCCTCCTTCAATCAGCTGGCAGTTTAAGCTGTCAGCTGATTTTATATTTAACTTAAAAAGTCAAAACAGTTGTTCCAAATTTTAGTAATTTGCCAAAGCCAGCCAAGCCTGTTGTGCCTGGTATTTGATTTTCGCTAATGGTTGGGATGCCACATGCTTTTGCTTCTTCAGCCGCACCAAACACATCTGCGCAGGCACAAGAAACACCAGCAACGTTACCTTTTACCAGATTATACAAGTCATGTAAGGCATGACCTTTTTGTGTGATTAGGGCAGGCCAACGCGTGCCTGTACCTTGAAAAGTAATAGAGACATCTCCGCCAGATTGCTTAATGTCATAAGCGGCAGCTAGGCCATTAAAGGCACGGCCAAGCGCTTCCTCACCACCAGTTTTTGGGTCTGAAAAAATAAATATGGCTGTTTTGTTCATCATAAACTCCTAAGAATTATTTAAATATTAAACCGAACGTTCGGTACGTTTACAATATAACGAACGTTCGGTATTATGTCAATCACTTAATACAAATTAAATTAATATGGCCAAAGCAATCAATGAAAATACTGCGCTAATAGAAGCGCTGTTTGATATATTCCGTAATCATGGTTACGAGGGCACGACTATTTCTTTGCTGTCAGAAGTGACCGGCCTTCAGAAATCGAGCCTGTATCATCACTTTCCCAAGGGTAAAGAAGATATGTTAAAGGCGGTGGTGGGGTTTGTAAGCGAGAAAATTCACCAGCATGTTATTACTCCGTTACTAGATGAGGAAGTCAACCCAGAAAAGCGATTCAGCAATTTGATCGCAACGATTACCAGGTTTTATAGTGATGGCAGGAAAAATTGTTTATTAAATGTCTTAAACCTTGGTGACACAAAAGTAGAAATTAATAAACTGCAAAATGATGACTATATCGCTTGGTTAAATGCCTTGATTCAATTAGGCAAAGATGCAGGACTAGATGAGCCTGAAGCTAAAAACTGGGCTGAGCGATTTTTGGTAATCGTAGAGGGTGCGCTTGTAATCCAGCGCCTCACCAATGATTTGCAAACTTTCGAGAGACATATGGAATGCGAGAAAAAACTGTTTAGTCAATTTTCAGGCCAACAATAAGGAGTCGTAATGAATACCAATTTAGAAGTTCGTCCGCCATTGCCACCATTCACGCGTGAAACTGCCCTACAAAAAGTCCGCATGGCTGAAGATGGCTGGAATAGCCGTGACCCGCAGCGTGTTTCTATGGTCTACACGCCCGATAGTCAATGGCGTAACCGTGCCGAATTCCCGCGTGGGCGTGCAGAAATCGTAGAATTTTTAACACGTAAATGGACTAAAGAGCAGGAATATAGGCTTATCAAAGAGCTTTGGGCTTATACAGTAAACCGCATTGCTGTGCGTTTTGCCTACGAATGGCATGATGAGGCGGGTAATTGGTTTAGGTCTTATGGCAATGAAAACTGGCAGTTCGATGCCAATGGCTTGATGGAATTACGCTATGCCAGCATTAACGATTTGGCCATTAAAGAAAGTGAACGCAAGTTCTTTTGGCCATTGGGTTGCAGACCAGACGACCATGCAAGTTTGAGTGAGCTTGGTTTGTAGGTTTAAGCTTTAAGCAATACGATTACTGCGCCACTGCCACCATCTTGCCTGCGCGCTTCTGCGTAGGCAATCACTTCATCTTTTTGCATCAACCAACCCCGTAGTTTGTGTTTAAGCACAGGCTCTCGGTTGCGTGAGCCTAGCCCTTTGCCATGTACGATACGCACACAACGGATGCCATTTTTTTTACAGTCACTAATAAAGGTCGAGACATAAAGCCGTGCTTCGTCACTAATCAAGCCGTGTAAATCTATGGCGGCTTGCACTACCCAATGACCACGGCGCAGTTTGCTTAAAATATCTGGGGAGTGACCATCACGTAGGTAAAGTAGCTCTTCACCTGTTTCCATTTCATGGGCTGGAATAAAGTGGTCAGACAATGAGTCAGCAAGCGCTTGTTGCTCATCGCGGATAAACTGCATAGGAATAGGTTTTGGTTTTAATTTGTATGAATGCACAAGTGGCGCAGTGAAAGGTCTAGCGTCTTTCACTGCTTCGCGAAACAGATTCAGGTCGTTATCAATTTCTGCACTGATAGGCGCTGAAACCTCTTGCTTAGTCTGTTTTCGCGCTGCCACTGCATTCTCAAGATTTAATGAAACGGATTAAATGTAACTATTTTATTTAACAGGGTTATTTATCTAAGTAGCGTTCAGCATCCAGCGCAGCCATACAACCTGTACCTGCGCTAGTAACGGCTTGGCGATAAATATGGTCTTGCACATCGCCTGCAGCGAATACGCCAGGAATGCTAGTTGCCGTGAAGTTTCCACCGCGACCAGATTGCGTAACGATATAACCACCTTCCATTTCAAGCTGACCTTCAAAAATATCAGTGTTTGGTTTATGGCCAATGGCAATAAATACGCCCATGAGTGGAATATCTTTCGTGGTGCCATCATTTGCACTTTTAAGACGCATACCAGTCACGCCGCTGTCATCACCTAATACTTCATCTAGGGTTTGAAAAGTCTCTAATACGATTTTACCTTCAGCCACGCGAGCATTTAGTTTATCCACCAAAATCGCTTCCGCTTTAAATTTATCACGGCGATGCACTAACGTAACTTTGCTGGCGATATTTGCTAAATAAAGCGCTTCTTCTACAGCGGTATTGCCGCCACCGATGACTGCAACTTCTTGATTGCGATAGAAAAAACCATCACAAGTAGCACAAGCAGAAACGCCTTTACCTGAAAATTTCTCTTCAGAAGGAATGCCTAAGTATTTAGCAGAAGCTCCTGTTGCGATAATCAATGCATCACAAGTATATTCGCCGCTATCGCCTACTAGGCGAATCGGTTTTTCATTTAAATGCGTTGTGTGGATATGGTCAAATATCATTTCTGTATTAAAGCGCTCAGCATGCTTTTGAAAGCGCGCCATTAATTCAGGACCTTGTACGCCATCTGCATCGGCAGGCCAGTTATCAACCTCAGTAGTGGTCATCAGTTGACCGCCCTGAGCGATACCAGTAATGAGTACTGGTTTAAGGTTAGCACGAGCTGCGTATACTGCTGCTGAATAGCCAGCAGGACCCGAGCCCAATATAAGAAGATGGACGTGACGTGTTGCCATGATTAATGCCTTTAATAAAATCTAATACTAAATAAAATGATGCAATTGTCTGTTTTTACAAGTAGCTTGAAGATAATTTACTTAATCTTCTCTCAACATAACTTGTATAAATTTTTTTAAACTACTTTTCTAAAATGCTATTTCTCTAAAAGACTACGTAACATCCAGCCAGTTTTTTCATGCAACTGTAAGCGCTGTGTGAGTAAATCTTTAGTGGCTTCATCGGCAGCTGCTTCAGCAGCAGGGAAAACGCTACGCGCAGTACGACATACCGCTTCGTGGCCTGCTACTAATTCAGCGATCATATCTTGTGCTTTTGGTACAGATTCAGATTCTTTAATCGATGATAATTTTACAAAGTCGCGATAAGTACCTGGTGCGTAAACATCTAATGAGCGAATACGCTCAGCCACTAAATCTACTGCTAATGCAAGCTCAGTATATTGGCCTTCAAACATGAGGTGTAGCGTGTTAAACATTGGGCCAGTCACGTTCCAATGGAAATAATGTGTTTTAAGATATAGCGTATAAGTGTCTGCTAAAAGGTGAGATAAACCCTTTGCAATTGCTTTTCTATCTTTTTCTTTAATACCAATATCCATGATGTTTTCCTAGGGTTAGAATTGATTAAAAGTAGTTTGATATTGTATTAGCTACCTAGCTACTTTGATACTGCTATAATTAAAATTAACGATAAAATTGTAAGGCACCACTATCTTGTTTTTCAAAAAATCTACTCCTGTTAATGCACGTCGTGAAGCTGAAGTGACTAAATCGCATGCTATTAGTGCAAAGCTTATAAAAGAAGCGTGGTGGCTAGTGCTAGTGCTAGTCGGACTTTATATTGCTGTTATTCTCATCACCTACCATAGAGAAGATCCTTCTTGGTCGCACATGGCCGCAGATAACGCGATTATCCATAATAGTGGCGGTAATGTCGGGGCTTGGCTGTCAGATATGTTGCTGTATTTATTTGGCTTTTCAGCATGGTGGTGGGCGGTATTGGCTTTTTATGCCATGTGGTTTGTCTACCTAAAATTAGAGGCGGTAAATGTGAGTGAAAAACCATTTTTACTCTTTAATTTTATGGGGTTTGGCTTGCTACTTATTGCCTCTTGCACTTTGGAGGCAGGTCATTTAATCAGCCTGCCAGCTTCATTGCCATTAGCCCCGGGCGGTATGTTAGGTACATCGGTAGATAGCCTTCTACGTAATATGTTTGGTTACACAGGCTCAAGCATGCTGTTGTTATTGATGTTTGTTGTAGGCTTTAGTTTATTTACGGGCTGGTCTTGGATTATGTTGATTGAAAAATTCGGTGCAGGTTTTATTGCCAGCTACGAATTTATCAAGCTTAAATGGCAAGATTGGCAAGATAGAAAAGCAGGCAAAGTCGTTGAGTCAGAGCGTGCAGAATATGTACACAGCGAGCGCAAGCGCGTTGAAAATCGCGAGCCAGTGATGATAGAAGCGCCAGTATTAGAAATCGCCCAAAGCGCACGCGTGCAAAAAGAAAAACAAGCGCCGTTGTTTGAAGCCCTGCCAGACACACCATTGCCGCCTTTACATTTATTGGATGAGCCATCAGGCACAGTGCCGTTACAATCGGCTGAAACCTTAGACTTCACCTCGCGTTTAATTGAACGAAAATTGATGGATTTCGGTATCGAGGTTAAAGTGCTGACGGCTTTACCAGGGCCTGTGATTACGCGTTACGAGCTTGAGCCTTCTGCGGGCGTTAAAGGTAGTCAAGTGACCAATTTAGTCAAAGATTTAGCGCGTGCTTTATCTGTTGTCAGCGTTCGTGTGGTGGAGACTATTCCAGGTAAAACTTGTATGGGTTTGGAAATTCCAAACCCTAAACGTCAAATTGTTTATTTGTCTGAAATCATGGGTAGTCAGGCTTATGCGGATGTTCATTCGCCAATCGCCATTTGCTTGGGTAAAGATATTGCAGGTAAACCAGCGGTGGCTGATTTAGCCAAAATGCCGCATGTGCTGGTTGCTGGTACCACGGGTTCTGGTAAATCTGTAGCCATTAACGCGCTCATTTTAAGCTTGCTTTACAAAGCGGATGCTAGCCAAGTTCGCATGATTTTGATAGATCCTAAAATGCTGGAGCTTTCGGTATACGAAGGCATTCCGCATCTATTAGCACCTGTAGTGACTGACATGCGCCAAGCCGCGAATGCGCTTAATTGGTGTGTGGCTGAGATGGAGCGCCGCTATAAGTTAATGTCTATGTTAGGCGTGCGTAACTTGGCTGGTTACAACCAAAAAATCAGAGATGCAGATAAAGCCGGTGAAAAAATACCGCATCCATTTAGCTTAACGCCAGATGATCCAGAACCGCTCATGGAAATGCCATTGATCGTGGTGGTGATTGATGAGCTGGCGGATTTGATGATGGTAGTGGGTAAAAAAGTAGAAGAGCTTATTGCGCGTCTAGCCCAAAAAGCGCGTGCTTCTGGCATACATTTGGTGCTTGCAACACAACGTCCATCCGTCGATGTCATTACTGGATTGATCAAGGCTAATATTCCAACGCGTGTTTCGTTCCAAGTGTCGAGCAAAATTGATTCAAGAACCATATTAGACCAAATGGGCGCTGAAGCGTTACTAGGACAAGGGGACATGTTGTATATGCCACCTGGTACTGGTTATCCTATCCGTATTCATGGTGCGTTTGTTTCTGATCAAGAAGTGCACAAAGTAGTGAACTACCTAAAATCACAAGGTGAACCTAACTATATTGAAGGCATCTTAAGTAATGAGGCAGAAGAGGGTGGTGGCGACTTTGTGGCAGGTGGCAGTGCTGGTGGGTCTAGCGGTGCAGGTGAAGTTGATCCGCTATATGACGAAGCTGTTGGTATTGTACTCAAAACGCGTCGCGCCAGTATTTCAGGCGTACAGCGCCAGTTACGCATAGGTTATAACCGTGCCGCACGTTTAATCGAAGATATGGAGCGCGCGGGTTTGGTTTCTGCCATGCAAAGTAATGGTAACCGTGAAGTATTAGCACCCCACCACGAAGTTTAGTGTTGTGCTTCAATGATTAATCAATCATAAGGATTTAAATGTATAAGATAAAAACTGTATTGCTTAGTTTTGTATTGATGTTGCCATTGGCTTTAAGTGCGCCTATCGCGCAAGCAGATGGTATTAGTAGCCTTAAAAATTTCTATGCCAAAACCAATGCCATGCGTGCAAATTTTTATCAAATAGTCACTGATAGACAAGGTCAAAAAATACAAGAAGTGTATGGCGAGATGCAATTAAAAAGACCGAATATGTTTAGGTGGGATTACAACAAACCATTTGAACAACAAATCATCAGTGATGGTAAACAAGTGTGGCTTTATGACACTGAGCTAGCGCAAGTGACGGTGCGTGCCTTGAGTAAAGCGCTAGGCTCTAGCCCTGCTGCCTTATTGGCTGGCGGTGAGAGCTTAGACAAAAACTTTAAGCTAGTGAATCTGCCAGCTAAAGATAATCAAGAGTGGGTGAGCGCAAACCCTAACGATGCAGACTCAGGGTTTGAGAAAATTTCTTTGGGATTTAAAAATGATTTACTGCAAGAAATGAATCTAGTAGATACCTTTGGGCATCAAACGAAAATAGTGTTTAGTAAGCAATTACAAAACCCAGTGATTGATACCAAAACATTTCTATTTAAACCGCCTAAAGGGGTTGATGTCGTAGGTGAGTAATCGTAGCCGACAAATAGTAGCTGAGTAAGCAAGCAATATAACGAATTAATAAGCAAGGCTATTGCCATGGTTTGACACCTGTTAATATGCAGGTTAATTGAAATTATTTAGGATGCTCTGATTAAACGACATCACTAAATATGAGTCACCTAAAGAGATAGCGCATATTTTGAATAGCTTGTTTCAAACCACTAGCCCAGCAGCGCCACTCGCTGAAAGACTCCGTCCTAAAACCTTGGATGAAGTGGTTGGGCAGTCGCATTTATTAGGCCCAAGTAAGCCGTTAAGGTCAGCTTTTCAATCTGGCAAGTTGCCTTCTATGATTTTGTGGGGGCCACCTGGCGTCGGTAAAACTACACTTGCGCGCCTGATTGCTAATACCGCTGACGCTGAGTTCATTCCCATTTCTGCCGTGCTATCTGGCATTAAAGA
>JACMNP010000179.1 GCA_014378495.1 Methylotenera sp.
CTTTTCTATGACTAAATTTTCTAATGGTTTTGAGCAGCAAGGTAAAAACATGCCTTGGTCAATCTCCCGTTGGCGTATGCCGCCAGCATGTTTCATGTCTACTTTTCCTGAAATCAACTTGCTTTTGCAGGTGCCACATAAGCCTTTGCTGCATGATGACGGTAAACGTAACCCCGCCGCGCGCGCCGCGTCCAACACAAACTGGTCTGGCGCACATTGTATGGTGGTGCCACTTTTGGTGAGTTCTATTGTGAAACTGTTGCTGTTAATAGATTCAGCCTTGATTTCATCGGCAATGACTTCATTTTTGAGGTCAGCGGGCAACTCGTCAAAGGTGAAGCTCTCTTCGTGATAATGGCGCATATCAAAGCCAATGGCGCTGATGAGCATATTGCGCACAGCCGCCATATAAGGCGCTGGGCCACAGGTAAAGATTTCACGCGTTAAAAAGTCAGGCGCGATTAGTTTGAGTGAATCTATCGTTAAAAATCCCTGGCTGATAAATTCTGGTTGCATGCGCCAATTGGGTTTTTTATCTACTTTTTGGCAGATAAAAGCGGGGCGAAAATGTGGCTGATTAAACGCTATTAAATCTAGTTCATGGCGAAAGATAATATCGGCTGGTGAACGTGCGCTATGAATAAACACAATATCTGCATCTTCTGCTAGCTCATGAAACGAGCGCGCCATCGACATGAGCGGTGTGATGCCAGAGCCGCCTGATAAAAACAGGTACTTGCTTGCAGGATGATGCATGCAAGTAAAATCACCAGTGGGGCCTAATACAGATATCTGTTTACCGACTTGCATATGGTCATGTAGCCAGTTAGAAACGACACCATTGGGTTGGCGTTTAACGGTGATGGAAATCACATGTGGGCGAGTAGGGGAGGATGAAATGGTATAGCTGCGATTGATAATCTCGCCATCAATCGGCAGTTCCAGCGTAATAAACTGCCCTGGTAGAAACTTGAATAGGCTGGGGTTGCGTGGGCTAAAGTAAAAGCTTTTAACATCATGCGTTTCTTGCCGCACTTGGCAACACACCAGCGTATTATCCTTGTCGCTATCCCACAGCGGCAAGTTGTTTTCCCACAACAGCGTTGTATTGCGTGTATCCATTATCTACACACTTTAATCGGCACAGCTTTAGCGTTTTTAGCAGATTTTTCTGTAAGTTTTGCAGTGAATTCAGCATTTTCTAAAGTGGCTTCTAAGCGCTGGATGTACCAGTTGGTAAATTTTTCTACCAGTTCTTCAGTATATGGTGAGTACGGACCAGGCTCATACCACTCACTATTAGCACCGCGTTGTGTACGTTCAACCAAGGTTGAATCTTGTTTATTGGTCGCGCGCCACACTTCGCTGATTTTTTTCAGGTCGTAATCAACGCCTTCAACCGCATCTTTGTGCACTAGCCATTTTGTGCGCAATAAAGTGTGTTCTGCATCAATCGGCATCACGCTGAAAGTAACAATATGGTCGCTCATAAAATGATGCCAAGAGTTAGGCTGCGTCCAGAATGACAGGCCACCTAAATTGCGCTGTGTTAAATCACCCAGTAATTTTTGGCAGGCGACTTTGCCATCCATGGTTTGTGACTCGCCAGCTCTGTCTAATGGTAAGCGCTGCGTTCTGTAGGCGGTTGCACATGAATCTAATAGGTCGATTTCGGCAGGAGGTAAACCGCAGGCCGCCCAGCGTTTACCTTCAACTTCAATAAGATCACGGAATTCTTGTACTTTTTCAGCATTAGCGGGTGAAGGCTGATAACCAAAACCAAATTCATACATCGATTTTAGTAATTCAGGATGGTTAGCCACGCAGTGATAACACTCGCGGTTATTTTCCATGGTGAGCTTCCAGTTACCATTTTCTACAATATCATCCTGCAAAATTACTTTGCAGTCTGCCAAACGGTGAGGGGCAATGTACGGCTCCATCGCGGCGCGCATGGCTTCAAAATCTTCTGGTGGGGTTTCAGCTAGGCAAATAAAAATCAAACCGGCCACTGAACCTACTCGTACAGATTTTAGGTTATGGTCATTTTTATTAAATGCTTCGCCCATGTGTTCGTTATAAATCAGCTGACCAGATAAATCATAGGTCCATTGATGATATGGACACACTAAGTTGCCGACGCTACCTTTAGCATCATCACAAAGCTGCGAGCCACGGTGGCGGCATACATTATGAAACGCTTTAATCGCCATATCGTCATCGCGCACGATGATGACTGAGTTATGGCCTATTTCTACTTTTACATAATCGCCAGGTTCAGCGATATCAGGTTCTACCGCAACAAAAATCCAATGATGGCCAAAAATTGCCGCCATATCTAAATCAAAAATCTCAGAACTCAAATAGAACGGAGCTTCAAGCGTATAGCCTTTACGACGATTGCTGATCAGGTTAAGGATGTCAGATGAGATTGCCATGTAATTCCTCTTGTATCTTGTATTGATGCTTATATTTATATTAGGCTTGTATTGATATTAATTCACTATTTGCTGGCTTTTGTCTTTAGTCATTTAAGGTAAAAATATTATTAAAAGTTAATGAGATGATGCTCTCGCAAATAGCTGAGTATGACTTGTGCTTTTTCGACAGAACTCCCCTCATTTACGACAGCGCCACCTTTGTTTTCACTGGCGATGTAAGCCAACATCCGCTCGTGCCCAGACTTATTTTCTTGCGCTTTAAGTTTTTTTGGCTTATTGATAGCCGCTTGTATCTGCCACTGAATTTGCTTGCTGCTGCTAGTTTTTGATTGATTCTGGGCAGTGTGTGCAACGATTTGACCAGAAACTTGCTGGGCAAAAGCAAAGCGCAACTCGATAGGCGCTAACGGATGAACAACCACGACTGCGGGCAGCTTCACTGTCACGCTACGCCGTTTACCTTTGGGCAGAAATTGCAGTATTTCAATACCATTTTCTATTGGTTTAATTGCCAGTGCGTTGGCAACCAATGGAATATTGAGTTTAGCTGCCAATAAGTAGGGGAGTAAGCCACTATCCTCCCCATCTTCAGCACGGGTGCCTGTTAAGATCAATTCAGTATTCGCTAAATTAGTTGCGAGGCTATCTACGATATTGGCCCCGCTCGCGACCGAAATAACGTCTATTTTTTTAGCATTTAAGGCTAAGTAATTGGGCAATGCTGGATTGTTTTCATCCCCTGCATGCAACACTTTAATTTCTGCGCCAATTGATTCTGCAAGCTGTAAACCCAAGGTCATCGCTAAGCTATCATTGCGACAATGACGTGGTTCGCCACTCACTGGGTGTAGGCCGGCAGAAACTAACGTAGCAATAGATAGCATGCACATGCGGCCTCCTGTAATGACAGAGACTTAGCTTCGGCTACCGCGTTAATCAGCGCTTGCATGATGGCTTCAGCATCACCAATGATTGATAGGTCAGCACGTTTTACAATAGGTGCGCTATTGTCGCGGTTAATCGCAATCACATGGCGGCAATCTTTAATGCCCTGCAGATGCTGTACAGCCCCAGATATGCCAATCGCAATATAGGTGCTGGCTGTGACCGTTTTACCTGATGCCCCAATTTGTTTGTCGCGGCTGAATTTCCCATCGTCCACGGCTACACGACTAGCACCTATTGCTGCATCAAGTGCCAGGGCCAGCCGTTCAAAGGTTTCAACATTACTCACACCGTTGCCTGCAGAAACGATTAAGTCAGCTTCTTCCAAAGCCACTTGCTCACTTGCGATTGTTTTAAGACCTAGATTTTGATACGGACTCACTGATTTTTGCTGATTATTGGTGTTTTCGACTTGAGTGCTTGATTGGATAGTCGGTTGAATAGTCGCCGAGCCAATAAAGGGTAAATTCGTATCTGCAGCATCCGCAGCCAGTAAAATAATATGCGGCAGTTCAGTAAAGGCTATTTTTCTACCCGCAGCATGAGGTGAAGCTGCATGAAGCGAATCAATTTCTATCACGTGTGTTGCCGCAGTTTTTGTGTGTTGGCTTGCAATGAGCCTTCTTCCTAAGTCACCATCACCGATGAAATTATCTGGCATGAGAATTTTAATAGGGTTTAAGCGTTCAATTACCGCGGTAATATTGGCCAGTTCTAAGTCTGGCTGAAATTTTTCAAAAGAAAATTCAGGCATGACGATGACTTTATCTGCACCGCAACTCGCTATATTTTCGCGTAAATCACCGAGTATTAACGCAACGACCGTTATATTGGTAGCCTCATTCGCCAAAATCGCAGCGGCAGAAACCGTTTGCCGCGCATGGTCATCAAGCATGCCTCTATCGCTATGGCTAATCACTAATATGCTTGCTTGTTCAGCGTTATTCTTCTGACTGTTGCGTATCGGTTTCGCATGAGGCGCTTCATTCAACCTAGGTGCGGTGGTCAGTACAATACGGTTCAGACCCGATGCGGTGCCTTTAAACGGGCGGCGTGGATTGATGCGATTGTTATGATTGTCAGTCATGTTTAAGCCAGTTCCAAAGCTGAGGCTGCCAGCTCTGCAATGTCCAATATTTCTGGTCTATTGCCCACCACACCTTCTAGCATGGCAGTGCACTGTGGGCATGCTACCGCAACAATACCTGCACTTATCATGCGTGCATCTGCAATACGAATATCAGGAATACGTTGTTTACCTGGAATATCCGTCAATGGTGCACCGCCACCACCACCGCAACAGCGGCCTCGCATGCCTGAACGTTCCATTTCTGTTATTTCAAAACCTATGCTTTTCAGTAGCGCACGTGGTGCTTCAGTTTCACCGTTGTAACGCCCTAAGTAGCATGGGTCGTGATAGGTCAGTGTGCGAATTTCTTGTGATTTGCCTAGTTTCAACTGGCCACTTACGGTTAATGCAGCTAGTAAAGTAGAGTGGTGCAGCACCGTATAATGACCGCCGAATGCACTATATTCGTTCTTTAAACTATGCAGCACGTGCGGGTCTGCGGTGACGATGCGCTTGAATGAGAGCGTATTGAAAGTTTCGATATTGTGCTTTGCCAACATTTGAAATGTCGCCTCGTCACCTAAGCGCCTTGCGGTATCGCCAGTGTCGCGCTCTAAACCGCCCATCACGGCAAAGTCTACATTAGCGGCTTTTAGTAACTTAACCAGCGCACGCAAAGTACGCTGGTAGCGCATATCAAATGCACCTTCGCCAGCCACCAGCAGTACATCAACAGGCATGTTGACCTGTATAGTTTTAACGTCCAAATCAATTGCCCAGTGGTAACGGGCATTGCGGTCATACCCGCCCACGGTAGCAGTTTGACGTAGATTTTCTAATGTTTGTGGTGCGCTGCCAGGAACGTCACCTTGGGTTAAAGTAAGGTTGCGGCGCAGCCCGACAATTGCGTCCACATGCTCGATCAGCATGGGGCACTCTTGCACGCAAGCTCTGCAAGTGGTACAAGACCACAGCGTTTCAGCTTCAATCAGCGTAGGGACGATTGCTTGCTGCAGATTGCCAGAATGCTCGCCTATCGGTTTGCCTGGGTAAGGGCTGCCGGCAAAACTGGCATCAGTGCCACTCGTATTTTCATCATGAGATAAACCTACCACCAAATCTTGTATCAATTTTTTAGGGTTAAGCGGTTGGCCTGCGGCAAAGGCTGGGCAGGCCGCTTCGCATTTGCCACATTGTACGCAGGCATCAAAGCCTAATAATTGATTCCATTTGAAATCTGCAGGTTTGCTGATGCCGAAGTCTTTTTCTTCCAGCATTAACGGTTTTAATGCGGTAGATAATTTACCGTTGAATCGCTCTTGTCGTGGGTGAAATGCTAAATGCAGCAAGCCCGCAATCGCATGTTTCATCGGGCCGCCAAGCCCTATGCCTAACGCAAGTTCCGCAGAACCTGCTAAAAGTAACAACAGCGCTAATATTGCAATACTATTAGAAAGCGTTGCTAGTGGC
>JACMNP010000180.1 GCA_014378495.1 Methylotenera sp.
AGCTTAATAGTCCCTTTGCTGTATTTCTGATTGATACTATCTATTGTATCCATTAACTTGTTAGACTTCTCAGCCCCTAGAGTAAATCCAAAGAGGTCTGTTTGTTGCCCTTGAGAAGGCACTAGCTCCATGAGCATTACGCCAGCCTTCTGATAATAGATACCCTGTTTAAATATCTTCTTGAGTATCCATAGCGCTGTTCTGTTTATCTGTAAGGTATTGTCTGTAGGTGATGGTAAGGCAACCACAAGACTCTGTGCATAATAATCACCCTTATCGAAGGGACTATTCTGAATGAACACATACACAGCATTGGCATACAATCCTTGTTTACGAAGCCTAGCGCTAGCATTAGTAGCATGAAAGCTTACAGCCTCTTCTAGCTCCTGTAGAGAG
Organism: Methylotenera sp.; assembly: GCA_014378495.1. GTDB lineage: Bacteria > Pseudomonadota > Gammaproteobacteria > Burkholderiales > Methylophilaceae > Methylotenera. The sequence continues at coordinate 397 of JACMNP010000180.1, forward strand.
GTAACTCTAGTACCAAAGGAGCGAGAGCTCATCACTTGCTTTGCTTCAGGTAAGGTCTCATCTAACTCTAACCAAGACTCACCGTTAAGCTCTTTGATGGTGCGCTCTAATAACACTCCGAACTTATCTCTAATACGTTTAGGGTCAGCCCTCTTAAGTCTTAGTACATTACTTACACCCACTAAATTTAACTTGGCTTCTAGCTTACTTCCAATACCCCATACCTTTGAAACAGGTAATTTCTCCATCATGGTATTCAGGTCTGTTTCACTCAAGCTAGTGAAGTCGCATACACCTTCCATGTGAGGTTGTTTCTTAGCACAATGATTGGCGAGCTTTGCTAGGGTCTTAGTGCTTCCCATACCTACACATATCGGTAGACCTGTCCAAAGCATCACCTTGTCTTTAATCTCCTTACCGTAAGCTACTAGGTCTTGATTGAAGCCAGTAAGGTCTAGGAATGATTCATCAATCGAATACACCTCTTGTCTAGGTGAGAATTGCTTAAGGGTATCCTTAAAGCGATTACTCATATTTGCATACAACTCATAGTTAGACGAGAAAGCCACTACTCCTAGTTTCTTAGCTTCCTCCTCAATTTCAAACCAAGGCTTACACATATACAGGTCTAGCATAGCCTTAGCTTCTTTGCTCTGAGCTATCACGCAACCATCATTATTAGACAGTACGACAACTGGAGTATTTCTTAAGTCAGGTCTGAAGACTTTCTCACAGGAAGCATAGAATGAATTAGCATCACAGAGAGCGTATACGCGATTATTCTGGCTTGTGGATGACATAGGTTACCTTACCAAATACGTGTAGCTCCTGCCCTTCAGATAGTGTTATCGGGGGGTGTTCAGGATTCTCAGATAAAAGCTTAACCACACTCCCTCGCTTATAGAATCTCTTTACCATCCACTCTCCATCAACATCAGCAACCACGATGCTTGAAGATTTGTATTTAGCTGCCCTATCAACAATTACAGTATCCCCATGAAATATTCCAGCACCTATCATTGAGTCCCCATTCACTTCAAAGAAGAAGGTCGCTGGTGGGTCTGTGATGTATCGTTCATTGAGGTCTAAGAACTTTTGTTCATAGTCTTGAGCTGGTGAAGGGAATCGAGATTGACCCGCTGAAACCTGACCGCTGTAGATTGGTCTAGCAAGGCTAGGTGGATTAGGTAATGCCTGAGGGAAATCAAGAGAGACCTCTGAGTTATTAGAGATTCTTTTCTTGTATTCCTCAAGGTAGACCAATACATCAGGCTTAATGCTGAGAGGAATCCTTACAGGTATTGTCTTTTCTTTGTAAGGACTAGATGGGGTCTTACGTCCTGAGTTAATTCTTATTCCACCGCGTGACATGATAGCTCTTTGATTAGTGTTACAGTAATCAAATGATAGCTTTAATCTGAAACGGTGGCTAGTAATTATTAAATGTCTAGTAGAGGGATGAACTAGGTGTATTTAAAATAACTTGATGTGGTAAATTGATGTGGTAAAAACGAATGTTAGAGCTGGTCTAACTGATTGATTTTATTGAATTTAAAGATAATGGCGGAAGAGGTGAGATTCGAACTCACGGTGGGCTCGCACCCACGACAGTTTTCAAGACTGTAGCATTAAACCGCTCTGCCACTCTTCCTATGCCTTAATTTAAAGCTCATTACATCAAGCTTTATTCGTCACTATTTCAGCGAAAACGAGATTATAGCAAAGAATTAGTCATCTTGAATATCCTGATTTGGAAATAATACGTCTGTATAGCCAAAATCTTTTAAATTAGCGATACGCATAGGGTATAAAATGCCGTCCAGATGATCACATTCATGTTGTACTACTCTTGCATGAAAGCCACTCACCAGCCTATCTATTGCATTACCGAACTGATCAAAGCCTGTGTAATGCAGCCTTAATGCTCGCGGCACAATACCTCGCATGCCAGGGACTGATAAACAACCTTCCCAACCATCTTCGATTTCTTCACTGATAGGTTTCAATATTGGGTTAATTAGTACGGTATACGGGACTGAATCCGCATCAGGATAACGTGGATTTTTGCTTTCATCTGCATTTTTCTGACCGAAAATAACGACACGTAAACTCACACCAATCTGCGGTGCAGCGATACCTGCGCCGTTCATATAAGCCATTGTATCTTCTAAGTCTTCAATGAGTTGGTGTAATTCAGGCGTATCAAACTGAGTTACCGAATTTGCTTTAAGTAGCAAAATTGGGTCACCCATGCGTAGAACAGTGGTTATAGACATCCTGATAAACTCCTCTATTTCTTAGCTTTTATTGCTTGTTTGGTTACTGTTTAGTTGGTTTGTATTACTAAAGCTGCAATTAAATTGCGCACGCGCACCATAGTTGCGTTTAATCTAACCATGACTTCCTCATATTGAATGGCATGTAGGCTTTCACCACGGCCCGCTGCATGATTGGCTATTGGACAAATAGCCGCATAACTAATGCCTAATTCACGCGCCAGTGCAGCCTCAGGCATGCCTGTCATGCCTACCATAGTTGCACCATCACGCTCTAAGCGATTGATTTCAGCGGCTGTCTCTAAACGAGGTCCTTGCATTGTCGCATATACACCTTGGTCAATGAGTGGTTCTGAGATACTACACGCAGCCTCCTGCCATTTTGCACGAAGATTCGCACAGTATGGTTCAGTAAAATCAATATGTTTAACGGGCAACTCTATACCATCATAAAAAGTATTTTTTCTACCATGTGTATAATCAATAATCTGATGTGGCATCGCAATGGCGCCGGGCGATAGCTCTGGGTGTATGCCCCCTACTGTAGCGACTGCTGCAATTTCAGTGACACCTTGCAAATGTAAGGCATATATATTGGCACGGTAATTCACCTCGTGCGGAGGAATAGTATGGCCGTTACCATGCCGCGCTAAAAAAATCACCTCGCGCCCCGCTATTTCACCAAATATGAGTGGCTGTGAGGGCTCACCATAAGGCGTACGAACAATTAAACGCTTAGTGATATTCAAGTTATCTAATTGCGTTAAGCCTGTGCCGCCTATAATTGCTAACATTATATTGCTTTCAAAATTAAGTTTAGTTGAATTTGTTAGGTTTGATTAAATCACAAACTTAAGGCCTGTATTTTAACAAACCTTTGTCGCTACGCTGTCATGTTTTCCATGAAAAACTAATATTAGCTTTAGCTACATTAACTTTTAAACTTTAAGCTATTTTAGCTTTTGAAGCTCAAAAATTATCATCATTTTATGGCATACTCACGCCATGAATAATGTACAACCAGTTGAGGAAATAGCTAGCACAATAGTCGAGCAAAGCTTAACCTTAGCTAATCAGCATTATGAAAACTTTCCAGTCGCTTCTATATTTTTGCCACAATATTTACGTGAACCGATTGGTCTAATTTATAGCTTTGCTAGGCAAGCAGATGATTTTGCCGATGAAGGTGATTTAAGTATACAAAGCCGTTTAGCTTTGTTAAATAGCTTTCGTGATGAGCTTGATTTATTAGTGGCTTACATTAAGCCGCAAACCCCTTTTTTCGCTACTTTAGGCGATATGATTCGTGCAAAAAAGCTACCGTTTGAACCTTTTTACGACTTGCTCAATGCATTTAGCCAAGACGTGATTAAGACCCGTTATTACAATTATAAAGAAGTGCTAGACTATTGCTCACGCTCAGCAAACCCTATTGGCAGGCTTTTGTTACACCTTTATGGAGAATCATCGCCTGAAAATATTCAACATGCTGATAATATTTGCTCTGCGCTACAGCTCATTAATTTTTTACAAGATATTGCTATTGATTTTAAAAAGAATGATGGCAAGCAACGTATTTATATGTGCCAAGATGAAATGACTAGGTTTAATATTACCGAGCAGCAAATTGCAGCACAGGTAGTAGATATAAACTGGCAACGATTCATGCAGTTTAATTTAAAGCGTGTAAGTATAATGTTACAAGCTGGCAAGCCACTTGGGCGAATTTTAAAAGGGCGCATTGGCTTTGAAATGCGTACCATTATTGCTGGCGGAGAGCGGATTATTCACAAAATAAATAAAGTAAATGGTGATATATTCAATCGCAGGCCGACTTTAAATAATTGGGATTGGATAGTTATTTTAACTAAAGCGCTTTTAAAAATATAAATAATATAAGCTCAAAAAAAATGACTCCACAGCAATATTGCCAACAAAAAACTGCTAAAAGCGGCTCCAGTTTTTATTACAGCTTTAAGTTTTTAACACCGCAAAAACGTGATGCTATTACCGCGCTCTACGCGTTTTGTCGTGAGGTTGATGATATTGCGGATGAATGTACTGAGTTACACATTGCGCAAACGAAGCTAAGTTGGTGGCGAACCGAAATTGAAAATCTTTATCTTGGCAAACCGCAACATCCAGTATCTAAGGCGCTATTACCAAACATCGCAACCTATCAGCTAGATGCTCAGCACTTTATTGAAATCATTGATGGTATGGAGATGGATTTAAACTTCAATCGCTATGAAGACTTTGAGCAATTACAACTTTATTGCTACCGAGTTGCCAGCGTAGTAGGCTTACTTTCTGCGCAGATATTCGGGTTCAGTAATCTTAAAACACTGACATATGCTACTGATTTAGGCATGGCATTTCAGCTAACTAATATCATTCGCGATGTGGGTGAAGATGCACGTCGCAACCGTATTTACTTGCCTTTAGATGAGCTCGCAAGGTTTAGTGTAACGGAAGATGATATTTTGCATAGCCGTGAATCAGACGCTGTCAGGCAATTATTAGAGCATCAAATTCAGCGTGCTGAGGGCTATTACGACCGCGCAATTAGCGAGCTGCCAGATGAAGACCGTAAAAACCAACGGGTAGGATTAATGATGGCGGCAATCTATCGCACATTATTACGTGAAATTAAGCAAGATGGGGCACAAAAAGTATTGAACTCACGCATATCTCTAGGCGCAGTACGTAAGTTTTGGTTAGCGCTTCAAGTCTGGTTTAAAAATCTATAACTAATAGCTCTACTCAATCGTTTTTTAATCAATAGCCTCTGAGGATAATTTTGAATTCACTTAATACGCATGTAGCCATTATTGGTGGTGGCTGCGCGGGCCTTAGTGCCGCTGCAACTTTGGTTGAACGCGGTTACCAAGTCACGGTATTTGAAGCAAGCTCACAGCTAGGCGGCCGTGCACGCACTGTCGTGGTGGAAAACAACGACTTAATGCATTTACTAGATAATGGTCAACACATTTTATTAGGGGCTTATAAAGAGACGTTAGCGCTGTTAGCCAAAATTGGCATTGATGAAAAAAAAGTATTTCTACGCTTACCCTTGCAAATGCATATGTTTTCAAGCACTGCAAAATCAATATTTTCATTAAAATCTGCCCATTACTTACCTGCCCCATTTAATATGCTTCTTGGGCTGTTACTTTGTAAAGGGCTAAGCTTTTCTGAACGTATCGAAGCCATCAAGCTAGTAGCTAGACTGAAAAAAATGCAATTCCAAATTGCTAACGACACACCATTAAATCGATTTTTAATCAACCAATATCAAACTAGCAAACTCATTGCCATGTTGTGGGAGCCATTATGCCTAGCGGCCCTCAATACACCGATTCAAGAAGCGAGCACTCGCATATTTCTAAACGTGTTACGTGATAGCTTTAGTGGCAGTAAGCATAATAGTGATTTTTTATTACCGCGTTTAGATTTATCACAAATCATCTCACAGCCGCTATCCCACTACATACAAGCTAGGCATGGCACAATAAAACTTAATCGGCGAGTCCGCAGCCTTGAAACTACAAAAGATAGTGCTGGTAAAGAGGGTTTTGCGCTAGAAACACGTGATGGAAAGTCTTTTTTTAGTCATGTGATCATTGCCGTTTCGCCTGCAAGATTAGAAATATTATTAGAAGATTTACCAAAATTAAAACATGTACTCACGCAGACTCAAGCTTATGCTTATCAGCCGATTTATACTATTTATTTGCAATATTCATCTGAAACCAAGCTACCAAATGTAATGACTGGTATGTCCGATACTATTGGTCAATGGGTGTTTGATAGAGGCCAGCTCTGCGGTCAAAAAGGTTTAATTGCAGTGATTGTGAGTGCTGAAGGCAAGCACCAAAAGCTTACGCAAGATGATCTTGCGTTAAGAGTTGCAAGAGAAATTAGCCATGCATTTCCAAATATGCCCAAACCGCTATGGCACAAAGTCATTGCAGAAAAGCGTGCTACCTTTTCATGCGAAGCTAATCTTGCAAGACCAACCAATAAGACCCTTCAGCCTAACTTATTTCTAGCGGGTGACTATACGTATGCAGATTATCCAGCAACGATAGAAGGCTCAGTGAGAAGCGGTATCAGATGTGCTGAATTGATTGCTAACAGCTAAAGTATGAAATACAAGCAATTAGCAATCAATTAGTTTACTAGTTAGCTTAAGCCTCGCGCATTTTAGCTAAAGCTTGATCAAGTCTATCAACACCAATCACTTCTATACCCTCAATACTCTGCTTTGGCGCATTCGCTTTTGGTACAATCGCCTTAGTAAATCCTAGCTTTGCGGCTTCTTTTAAACGCTCTTGTCCACGCTGCACGGGGCGAACTTCCCCCGCCAAACCTACTTCACCAAATACAATAAGTTTATTATCTAGTGGCTTGTTTTTTAAAGAAGAAACGATTGATAATATTACTGCTAAATCGACAGCTGGCTCACCAATTTTAACGCCACCAACAGCATTGATAAACACATCTTGGTCAAAACAAGCAACGCCTGCGTGACGGTGCAACACCGCCAATAACATCGCTAAACGATTTTGCTCAACCCCAACGCACAGACGTTTTGGATTTGGTGCATGCGCCTCATCTACTAAGGCCTGAATTTCAATCAATAAAGGTCTTGTACCTTCCATGGTCACTGTAATGCATGAACCAGCGACTTGCTCATTGTGATGCGATAAGAACAGTGCAGATGGATTAGTGACTTCGCGCAGGCCTTTTTCTGTCATCGCAAACACGCCAAGTTCATTCACTGCGCCAAAGCGATTTTTAAAAGCTCTAATTAAACGAAAGCTTGAGTTTTGGTCACCTTCAAAATAAAGTACAGTATCCACAATATGCTCTAGTACTCTGGGCCCAGCGAGCGCGCCTTCTTTGGTAACATGCCCGACCAATATTACTGTTATGCCAGCTTGTTTAGCTAAGCGAGTCAATTGTGCGGAACATTCGCGCACCTGCGCAACTGAGCCAGGCGCAGATTGCAAAGCCTCTGAATACACAGTTTGAATGGAATCAATGACTGCAATATCAGGCTTATGCTTTTGCAAAGTACTGATGATTTTTTCTAAGTTGATTTCAGCTAATAATGAAATCGGACTGGCATCTAAGCCCAAACGCTTAGCACGCATGGCAATTTGTTGCGGAGATTCCTCGCCACTCACATAAATAGCTTTACGTGCATTACCAATGTGGCATAAGGTTTGTAACAGTAGTGTTGATTTCCCAATGCCAGGGTCACCGCCAATCAGCACAACGCCGCCAGGCACCAAACCGCCGCCCAACACACGGTCGAACTCACTCACACCTGTGGGCTGACGTGGCACTTCGGCAGCTTCTACTTCAGTCAATTTTTGCAAGCCTGCAGTTTCAGCTAAAGGCGCATAGCGGCTAGCAATGGTGCCAGTCAGAGCAGTTTCTGAGACCGTTTCAACTAGAGTATTCCATGCATGACAGTTAGGACACTGTCCTTGCCATTTAGGCTCTACACCCCCACACTCTGTACAACTGTAAATTGTTTTTGCTTTTGCCATTGATTAATTTTTTAAGATATTACAGCTGGGTAAACTAATTGACTGACAATAATTTAATAACCATCGGCCATATAACCACTGCCTGCAAAGTTTTCAAAACGTGTATGTTGACCTAGGAATGTTAATCTGACACGACCAATAGGACCATTACGTTGTTTGCCAATAATAATCTCTGCTGTGCCTTTATCGGTACTATCAGGGTTATAGACTTCATCACGATAAATAAACAGAATGACGTCCGCATCCTGCTCAATCGCGCCTGATTCACGTAAATCACTCATTAAAGGACGCTTATCTGGACGTGTCTCAACAGATCGATTTAACTGTGAAAGCGCGACAACTGGGCAATCTAGCTCTTTAGCTAGCGCTTTGAGTGAACGTGAGATTTCAGAGATTTCTGTTGCACGATTTTCACCTTGGCGACCTGAAGGGGCTGACATTAATTGCAAATAATCGATCACAATAAGACCTAATTTACCGCATTGTCTATGCAACCGACGTGCTCGCGCTCGCACATCAAAACTACTTAACGCAGAACCTTCATCAATAAAAATTGGCGCTTCGTTTAGCCTTCCTAGCGCAGTCGTTAGCTTTTCCCAATCTTCATCTTCAAGTTTGCCAGTACGCATACGGTGCTGATCTAGACGACCAACTGAACCAATCATCCTCATTGCTAGCTGTGTTGAAGCCATTTCCATAGAAAAAACCGCAACGGGCAAACCACTATCTAAAGCCACATTCTCAGCAATATTTAATGAGAATGCAGTTTTACCCATCGATGGACGACCCGCGACGATGATTAAATCGCCACCTTGGAAACCAGACGTCATAGAATCTAAATCAGCAAAGCCTGTTGGTACGCCTGTAACATCTGATGGGTTATCACGAGAAAAGAGCTGGTCAATACGGTCTGCGACTTGTGGGAGCAATACCTTAATATCTACGAAACCTTGTGAACTACGTTTGCCGCCTTCTGCAATCTGGAATATCTTTGCCTCCGCTTCATCTAACAATTGCTGTGCATCGCGACCATTAGGTGCATAGGCGCTTTCAGCAATACCAGAACCTACCACTACCAATTGTCGCATCACAGCACGCTCGTGGACGATTTCAGCGTAGCGTCTAATGTTCGCCGCTGTCGGCGTACTTTGTGCCAACGCACCTAAATAGGCAATACCACCAACCCCTGAAAGCTCTGCGGTGTTTTCTAGCGATTCTGCTACAGTTACTATATCAGCTGGTCTATTATGGTCTATCAGCTTGGTAATATGCTGAAATATGGCTTTATGGTCATGCCGATAAAAATCTTGTGCGGTTAAAATATCTGCGATTTTATCTAAGGCTTCATTTTGTAATAGCAGGCCACCAATTACGGATTGCTCAGCTTCTACTGAATGGGGAGGGATTTTTAATGCATCTAGTTGTTCATCAGCCATACGTTAATTATACTCAATAAAAAAGGCTACCGAAGTAGCCTTTTTTGTTTATCGCAAAGATAAATGGATACTAAGCTTCACCAACCACTGTCACTGTAATATCTACAATAACATCATGATGCATTGCAACCGTAACTGTATGATCACCAATTGTTTTCAATGGACCATTAGGCATACGGATTTCAGCTTTAACCACTTCAAAACCTTGTGCAACTAAGGCTTCAGCAACATCGCCGTTTGTGACTGAACCGAACAAACGGCCATCAACGCCCGCTTTTTGCGCCACTTTAACTACAAATGCAGCTAATTTTTCACCACGTGCTTGTGCGGCAGCTAAGATTGCAGCTTGTTGTTTTTCTAATTCAACACGTTTTGCAGCAAATTCAGCTTTGTTCGCTTCAGTCGCGCGTTTAGCTTTGCCTTGTGGAATTAAAAAGTTACGGCCGAAACCATCTTTAACTTTAACAACATCACCTAAACCGCCTAGGTTACCTACTTTTTCTAATAAAATAATTTGCATGGTAGCCTCCTATTGGTGTTTATCAGTGTATGGAAGCAAAGCTAAGAAACGTGCAAGTTTAACTGCAGTCGTTAATTGACGTTGATAACGTGCTTTTGTGCCCGTCATACGTGCTGGAATAATCTTCGCATTTTCTGAAATAAAATCTTTAAGCAAATCTACATCTTTGTAGTCTACTTGTTTGATGCCTTCTGCTGAAAAACGGCAGTAACGGCGGCGTTTGTACATTTCTCTTGCCATTTGAAACTCCTAATCTTTTAATATATCTAGCTCTATATGGTTAATGTGCATCACCAGTTGCGTGCTTTTAATGCTACGTCTGGCTAAAAAACCAGTCGCTATAATGTGTGAGCCTAACTTCAAGCCCTTCAATGCCAAGTCACCAATTGCTAGGTCACCCAAAGTGACTGCATTGATTTCACATTCCACCTTGCGCTTCATGCCAGCTTCAACTTGCTCTGAAACATGTCGCAAAACCACACTTAATAACGGGATGCCAGCTGGTGTGTAGCGAAGTGGTTCAATTTGTACCACTTCTGCTTTCAGTACCAGCTTATTCATTAATACTTAACTTAAACTGCTGCTGCCTCTGTAACAACGGCTTCTGCAGGCGCTGCTGATGGCGCGCCATCTCTGCCCAACACTGATCTAGATTTTTCTTCTTTCATCATTGGTGAAGGCGCAGTAACCGCAGTTTTTGTAGACATCATTAAATGGCGCAATACTGCATCATTAAATTTAAAGCCATGCTCAAGCTCAGCAAGCACTTCAAGGCTACATTCAATGTTCATTAACACGTAATGTGCTTTGTGAATTTTTTGGATAGGATAGGCAAGTTGACGACGACCCCAGTCTTCTAAACGGTGAATTGCACCGCCATCAGAAGTGATAAGCGCACGGTAGCGCTCAATCATTGCTGGTACCTGCTCGCTTTGGTCCGGATGGACGATAAACACTAGTTCATAATGTCTCATTAGTACTCCTTATGGATTTAAGCCACCTGTAAAGCATCTAAAATACATTAAACGCAAAAATTTAGTTACAGTGTGACAAGGTTATGATTTTTACTTCAAATCTTTACTTGCTCAATAACATTACCGAGCAAGCGCGCGATTATAGACAACTTCGGCACACTAATCAATCGTTATTCAATAAAGTCATAATTTTCAGTGGATTAGGTAACTGATTAGACTGAGTCTACACCTACAAATCAAACCATATTGATAACATTGAGGTATAAGTTGATATGACTGCCGAACTTTGCTTTATACCTAATTAAGGTAAAATCAAATAGTAATGATGTTTATTCATCAAAAAAAGGTAGGTGCCATGAATTGGTTTTCCAAAGAAAGATACTCTAGTTTAGATTCAATTGTTTTACGAATTGTGGGTATTTATGTTTTTTTTGGCATGCTTTGGATTTTTTTTAGTGATGCCATACTTCTAAAATTCGTCTCTAACTTACAGCAATACACGCGCTTTAGCCTTTATAAAGGCTGGGCTTTCATCCTGATTACTTCAGTATTACTCTTTTTGCTCATACGCAAAACACTGCAACAACAATCTAAAATAGAAGATTCATTACAAGTGAGTGAAGAACGTTGGAAGTTCGCGCTTGAAGGCGCTGGTGACGGTGTTTGGGATTGGAACTTACAGACCAACCAAGTGTTTAGATCAGCACGTTGGAAAGAGCTATATGGCTATCTTGAAAATGAAATAGAAAGTACTTCAGATGGAGGCAGAAGCCTTATTCACGCAGATGATCTGGGGAATTCAATTGAAGACATTAATGCCTATTTGGCGAAGAAGACAGATGTTTTTGTTTCAGAATTTCGCTTGAAATGTAAAGATGGCTCATATAAATGGACGCTTAGCCGCGGTATGTTAGTGAGCCGGACCATTGATGGTAAGCCGTTACGCATGATTGGTACACACACTGACATTACTGCGCACAAACAGTCTGAAGCACAAATTAAACGCTTGGCACACTATGATCAAGTAACCGATTTACCTAACCGTATTCTTTTTATCGATCGATTTAAACAAGAGATTAAAAACGCTTATCGTACTGACAAAAAAACCGCATTGTTGTATTTAGATTTAGACCATTTTAAAGAAGTGAATGATACGCTTGGCCATTACATGGGAGATTTGCTGCTTAAAGAAACCTCACAGCGCCTGATGAGTTGCATGAGGACTACAGACACCTTGGCGAGACTGGGTGGAGATGAATTTACGGCGATTTTAAATAATGTTGATAACCAAGCCAGCATCGAGCGCATTGCACAAGAAATCTTAGATAAATTGGCTAAGCCTTTTCATCTTGGTAATGAAGAAGTCTATATCACCGCAAGTATCGGCATCAGCATTTACCCTGAAGATGGCGAAGATGTTGAAGTCTTGTTAAAAAATGCCGATCAATCCATGTATGCGGCAAAGCAAAATGGTCGCAATCAATTTCATTACTTCACTCCACTAATGCAAGAGGCTGCATTAGCACGCAAACATTTAATCAGTGATTTACGTATCGCACTGGCAGCTGATCAGTTCAGAGTTTTTTACCAACCTATTGTTGAGTTGACATCTGGCCGCATTTATAAGGCAGAGGCATTGATTCGTTGGCAGCATCCAACGCGTGGTTTAGTGACTCCTGCCGAATTTATTCCTGTGGCTGAAGATACTGGTTTGATTGTAGACATTGGCGATTGGGTGTTCACACAAGCAGCCAAACAGGTTGTTAAATGGAGATTGTACAATGCTGATTTTCAGATTAGTGTGAATAAATCACCAGTACAGTTTAGAAGCAATACTAAAAGTCATATTGATTGGTTGGAATGTTTATCATCATTAAATCTTGCAGGCCAAAGTATTGCTGTAGAAATCACCGAGGGTCTACTCTTGGATGCTAGAGATACGGTGGTTAATCAATTAAATGTGCTGAGAAGTGCTGGTATACAAATCGCCATTGATGATTTTGGTACTGGCTATTCATCATTAGCCTATTTAAGAAAGTTTAATATTGATTATATAAAAATTGATCAGTCATTTATTGCCAATATCAAGGCAGGCTCTAGCGACTGGGCCTTATGCGAAGCGATTATAGTCATGGGCAAAAAGCTTGGTATGAAAGTAGTTGCTGAAGGCATTGAAACCAAAGAACAACTAAATTTATTGATTAGTGCAGGTTGCGATTATGGGCAAGGTTACTGGTTCTCTAAACCTGTTCCAGCTGACGTGTTTGAAAAGCTACTGGAGAGTTAGCTTTTTTCTGCACTTTAATCTTTAATCTTGAATCTTGACTGTTTGGTCAATTAAATCAAATGTAAATTACACCAAGTCTGGTAACTCCGCCCCAAAAAACTTAGTTTTAAGTTTTTTAAGTTGGTCTCTGTAATCTGCCGCTTTTTCAAACTCCAAGTTTTTCGCACTATCATGCATGGCTTTTTCTAAACGCTTCATTTCTTTGGCAATTTGTTTTTCGCTTAAAGACTCATAATTAGCCTGATCTTGCAGTACTTTACGTTCACGCAAAGCTTCATCTTTATCGTAGACACCATCGATAATATCTTTAATGCGCTTAGTAATACCTTTAGGCACAATGCCGTTGGCAGCGTTAAACGCGAGCTGAACACCTCGCCTTCTTTCAGTTTCGTCCATTGCCGCTTTCATGCTACGGGTAATCTTGTTGGCATAAAAAATCACTTTACCGTTCAAGTTACGTGCTGCGCGACCAGAGGTTTGTATCAAGCTACGCTCAGAACGTAAAAAACCTTCTTTGTCTGCATCTAATACCGCTACTAAGGATACTTCTGGAATATCCAAACCTTCACGTAATAAGTTAATACCTACCAATACATCAAATTCGCCTAATCTAAGGTCTCGAATAATCTCCACGCGTTCAACGGTATCAATATCACTATGCAAATAACGTACTTTTACGCCATGTTCACTCAAGTAATCGGTCAAATCTTCTGACATACGCTTAGTGAGGGTTGTAGCCAGCACACGCTCGCCAACAGCAACGCGAAGTTTAATTTCGCCTAGTAAATCATCAACTTGTGTATCAGCAGGCTTCACCGTGATTTCAGGGTCTACCAAGCCTGTTGGTCGTGCAATCATCTCAACTACTTGCTGTTGATGATTCGCTTCATATTCTGAAGGTGTGGCAGACACAAACACACACTGACGCATGATGTGTTCAAATTCCTCAAATTTAAGTGGGCGATTATCAAGCGCAGAAGGCAAGCGCCAGCCATAATCCACTAAATTCTCTTTGCGCGACCTATCACCTTTAAACATCGCACCAACCTGCGGCACAGTCACGTGACTTTCATCAATAATCATCAGTGCATTGTCTGGTAGATAATCAATCAAGGTTGGCGGTGGGTCCCCTGGGTTGCGACCAGATAAATGCCGTGAATAGTTTTCAATACCTTTGCAAAAACCAATCTCATTAAGCATTTCGAGGTCAAAACGTGTGCGTTGTTCAATACGTGCGGCTTCTACCAATTTGCCCGTTTTAATATAAAAATCTACCCGATCTTTAAGCTCATGTTTGATCTTTTCCATTGCTTTGATAGTAGTTTCACGAGGCGTTACATAATGACTGGATGGATAAACGGTGTAACGGGGAATCTTATTAAATATCTGCCCTGTCAACGGATCGAATAAAGTAATCGATTCGATTTCATCATCAAACATTGATATCCGTACGGCAGTTTCGTTATTTTCTGCGGGGAAAACATCAATCACGTCACCGCGCACTCTAAACGTACCGCGTGAGAAATCAAATTCATTACGGTCGTATTGCATCCCTACTAGCCTAGCAATCATGTCACGCTGGGCGATTTTTTCGCCTAGCTGTACATGTAGCACCATGCCGTGATAATCACTGGGATCACCAATACCATATATCGCCGAAACAGTCGCAACAATAATACTGTCCTCACGTTCTAACAGTGCTTTTGTGGCTGATAGCCGCATCTGCTCAATGTGCTCATTGATACTAGAATCTTTTTCAATGAATAAATCGCGTGAAGGCACATAAGCTTCTGGCTGATAATAATCATAATAAGAAACGAAATATTCAACTGAATTGTTCGGAAAGAACTCCCTAAACTCACTATATAACTGGGCAGCCAGCGTTTTGTTGGGTGCCATGACAATAGCTGGGCGACCTGTGCGTGCAATCACATTGGCCATGGTGTAAGTTTTGCCAGAGCCAGTCACGCCAAGTAGTGTTTGAAACTTCATGCCATCGTTAATGCCTTGAGTGAGCTTATCAATGGCTTGTGGCTGATCGCCTGCGGGTGGAAATGGTTGATATAATTGATATTTACTATTAGGAAAAGTAACGAACACGTTGTTCTTCATTTAAGATTTAAAAGTAGTCTAAGAATTAATTTTAACAGTAAAACAGACAATAACTTGTAACTAATAGTTGCGCTTGTGCAGTCACTCGCCTGACTAAAAAGCAAGCTAGAACTTTGCAAGTTAATTACAGTCTTTATATAGAGTTAGTCAATTATTAAGCATAATAGTGACTAGTTTTAGTTAAAAAAATCTGTATTTATAAAAATTTAATAATGACTTTAATTTGGGGATTCAATATGCGCGGTTTTATTTTGTTCGCAGCATTATTAGCAGTTATTCAGCCAGCAGTGGCTACCGATCAATCAAAAATATTGCATGCAATGCAGTCTGTCATTATGGTGCGTGGTTATAACGCTAGTGGCGGCTTATCTTATGGCTCTGGCGTAATGGTTGGTGACAATAAAGTGATGACCAATTGCCATATATTTCGCAGTACCAAGCAACCTTGGGTGTCGCGTGGTGAAGACACTTATGCAATCGTCTCTGTGCAAGCAGATAGATGGCATGATTTATGTTTATTGACTACGTTTGGTCTAGAAGTAAAAGCTGCACCTTTAGGTAAAGGCAATGACTTAAAACGTGGTCAAGAAGTATTAGCCATTGGTCACTCCAATGGCGTGCCAACCCCACTCACCTCAGAAGGTGGTATTAAATCAACTTATGAGTTTGAAGGTGGAAAAATCATTAGAAGTACTGCCCAATTCAGAATGGGTGCTAGTGGCAGCGGTATTTTTGATACCGACGGTAATTTATTAGGCATTAATACTTTTAAAACCCCTGGCAGTCCTGCTTACTTTTACTCCTTACCTATTGAATGGCTTGCTGGTGTAGAAAAATTGCCTGTAGAAACTGAGTTTCCCATCGTAGGTAAAGCATTTTGGGAGGCGGATGATGATAAAAAACCATTTTTTATGCAAATCGCTATTCCTGAGTTAAATAAAGACTGGCCTAAGTTGGCTGATGTTGCGCAAAAATGGATAGACGCAGACCCTAAAAATTCTGATGCTTGGTATGAATTAGGTGCAGCTAATGAAAATTTGAATAAAGCTGAGGAAGCTGAAAAAGCTTATCAACAATCGGTAGTATTAGACGCAACGAATACGGATTCCCTATTCAGATTGGGTGCAATCGCACAATCTAGGGGTGATAAAGCTGGAATGCATAAAATCAACTTGGCGATTGGCAATATTGATAAAGATTTAGCGCAAGAATATAGTCACATGCTGGGTTGTGACAGCGAATGCTAGATTAAGCGCTCGTAATCTATAAGAGGCCTCGACTTTATAATATGAAGCGAGGCTTTTTAATTGAGTAAATTCATATCGTTATTACATATTCAGATCACTGAATAATGACTAATCATGACTTTTATGCGTAAAATAGCGGCTATTCAATCATTTACATAAAAATTGTTTTAAGGAAGCACATTTTGTCACAACCGCAGTCACCCAATCCATCTTCGATACTTTCTCTCCGTGTTCAATCGATTAAAGAATCTCCTACTCTAGCAATTACCGCAAAAGCAGGTAAATATAAAGCTGAAGGCCGACCTATTATTGGGTTAGCTGCAGGTGAGCCAGATTTTGATACACCACAACACATTAAAGATGCAGCAAAAGTTGCGATTGATAATGGCTTTACTAAATACACGCCCGTAGCTGGTATTCCTGGCCTTAAAAAAGCGATTGTGAATAAATTCAAAACTCAAAATGGTTTTGATTATGCGCTAAATGAAGTCATCGTTGGCGTTGGTGGCAAACAAACCATATTTAATTTATGCCTAGCAGTGCTAAATAAGGGGGATGAGGTCATCGTTCCAGCGCCTTATTGGGTTTCATATGCAGATATTGCTTTAGTGGCAGAAGCCACACCAGTAATTATTGAGTGTGGTATTGAACAAGGGTTTAAGCTACTGCCAGCGCAGCTAGAGGCCGCCATCACGCCTAAAACTAAACTGTTTATGATTAACTCGCCATCGAACCCGACTGGCACTGTCTACACATTTGAAGAGTTACAAGCTTTAGGCGAAGTATTGCTTAAGCATCCACATGTTTTAGTGGCCACGGATGACATGTATGAACATGTCAATTTAACTGGCGACAAGTTTTATAACATCCTGAATGCGGCGCCTGGTCTCAAAGACCGTTGTATTGTGTTGAATGGTGTTTCTAAAGCTTACTCAATGACAGGCTGGCGTATTGGTTATGCCGCTGGGCCTGCTTACATCATTAAAGCAATGGAGATTTTACAGTCACAATCAACTAGCAACCCTACGTCTATTTCACAAGTAGCGGCACAAGCTGCATTAGAGGGTTCACAAGACTGCATTACACCGATGGTCACTGCATTTAAAGAGCGCCATAAGTACGTAGTAGATCGTTTTAATACAATGCCTGGCTTAAGCTGTTTAATGGCTGGTGGCGCATTCTATGCATTTCCAGATGCGCGTGTTGCTATTGCTAACTTATATCAGGCAGGCAAAATTAAATCAGCAACTGATATGGCTTTCGCCGAATACCTACTAGAAGGCTTTGATGTAGCTGTGGTACCAGGTTCTGCATTTGGAGCAGAAGGTTACTTTCGCATTTCATTTGCTACTTCAATGGATAACCTTAAAAACGCTTTAGATCGTATTGAAAAAGCGCTTAAATAAATAATTTAAGTAATACTTTCCAGTAGTCCTTTAAGGCTTATTCGACGATTTATTTTCCGTCGAATAAGCCTTTAATTTTATCAACCGCCCCACCCGCTTTTACGCCTAAACTTGTCCCAACACCAGGCCCTAAAATCGCGGTCCCCGCAAGGGCACCAGCCAATGCCGTTTTTGAAGGTAATATTATTGGGTTACTCACAGTGCCTGATACTACAAGCGGAATTGCAACCAAACTTACGCTACGCTTTACTTCAACCTCTACAGCGCCATCAAGCGCCTTATTAGGCTTAACTTTTACCTCGCCTGTAGCAGCTAATAGGCCAGAACTTATTTTAAGGTCATGTAAATGATATTGCCTAGCACTACTGCTACCTTTATCCATATCCAACACTCCAGAAAACTCCTCAAATTCAGTAGAGCCGCCTTTATTGCTTTGCTTAATCAGCAAGCTTGCAACTTTCACCAAATCCAACCCATGCAATACGCCATTATTGACTTTAAATTTAAAATTAGCAGTCAAGTTATCTGCTAGTTGACCAGCATCTTTCGCATTTCCTGAAAAACTACCGTTACCAAATAAATTGCCGCTCAAATAAACTGATTTGCTCACCAAACTACTAGGTTCTTTCACTGACAAATTAGCGACATTCAATTTACCACTCGCGCGCCAACTCTTCTCCCAAGACACTATGGCATTTCCAGTTAGCTTGCCACTGTAGAGCGCAACATCAATATTAGGAATCTCCAATTGATTTGCTTTAAGATGCATTACAAGCTTGCCAGTATCAATAAATATGGGCAACCCAATAGGGGATGTCCATTTTTTTAACGCAACCAATATTAAATGCCCACCATCCTCAGGCGTAACATCTGCTTTGAGCGCACCATCAACAGTTTCTAACTTTGCTGATTGCAATGCATTCATATTGGTAAGATTTGCATCTACATTAATGATTGGATATTTGGTATTAGGCCAATCAAGCTGCAAAGCCTCAATACTCACATGGCGAATATTTACAGCTGTCGCCCTACCATCAGTTTCAGGCTTTTTATTTGATAACGTAGATAAGAGCGCTAAAGCCGACTGCTTGATAATCGGCTCACTCACTTTAAGATCAATCACTTTAGTCGCAGAAAATAAAGAACTTAATGTAGGAATCACTTCCACTCGTTTCACCCGTACTTCTTGAGCTTTACCCACTGCAATATCATTCACTACTACACGTGGACTAGGAAAAATTGACCAATGCCCAGAAGCAACACTCACTGGCACACCAAGTTTATCATTGGCGATGCGCTCAAGCTCATGAAGGTAAGTTTGCGTGGGAATCAAAAAAGGTAAAATAATCAATAAGCTAATAACAATGGCAAAGCCAATAAATATTTTTTTAGTTTTTTTCATCAAATTAACCCTAAATTATGTCGTCTAGTGATTGACCAAACACCGCTTAGCCAGTATTATTGCGCCTTCACCAATTCCTCGATAGCTCAGTTGGTAGAGCAACGGACTGTTAATCCGTGTGTCCCTGGTTCGAGCCCAGGTCGAGGAGCCATACGCAAGGGTTGCAGAGCATTAGTTCTGCAACCTTTTTTCTTTGTGCTGTATTTGTGCTGTAAAAAAGTCATATTTACACAAATATCTAACTATTCACTAAATTGGCACAGTTAAATACTACCCTTTTGTCACTTTTCTGCAGTTAAACCGCAATAATTCTTTAATATATTAAAAAGACTCACGGACTATAGTCCGTGTGTCTGGTTTTGCTTATACTATTTGTAGACCTAACAAAGTAATTTAGCTTTGATGAATTACGTTTTTCTATTACCTCCATTCATAAGCTTTTCTGCAATTAAATCTGTTTCGTCTACCGATATTTCTTTGACATCCCCAAAGTCAGTACCACCATCATCTAATGTTCCTGCA
This sequence comes from Methylotenera sp., assembly GCA_014378495.1. Classification (GTDB taxonomy): domain Bacteria; phylum Pseudomonadota; class Gammaproteobacteria; order Burkholderiales; family Methylophilaceae; genus Methylotenera. The sequence goes on from JACMNP010000180.1 coordinate 20,140, forward strand.
ACATGAAAGTGGACATGGCTTATTGTCTGGCCTGCTGGAACGCCATTGTTTTGCCATACTGCAATGCCAGGTTTGGAATAGGCTTTATCAATCAAAATAGCAGCATTTCTTACTTCGAGAGCTAAAGAAGCCGTCTCAACATCAGTAAGCTCCAAAATTGTCGAAACGTGCCTGATAGGAAGTACTAAAAGGTGAGGCAAACCTCTCTGTTCCCTTGTTACAAAAGTTGCTGTATCAACAGTTCGATACAAAATAGTGTATGGCCGCTCACCACTTAAGTAAGCACAAAAAGCACACCCATCATTTTGTGGAATATCTATACTTGAATTTTCTGTCATGATGATCTCAAAGATGCTAAGAATGATTGAAGTTCTAATCTATCTAATTTTTTGAAATCTTTTGGGGTTACAACGATTCTTAATTCGTCACAAATCTTCGTTTTTCTGGAAGCAAAAATAAATGAAAGAATTATGAAACGTATAACATCTTGTGCAGGCAGCACATTTGAAATCCGTGCTTGCCCTCCTCCAATTACGGGTATAGATAAAACACCACCATTACTTTTTTTTGAAACTTCGTCCCACAATGACAAAAGACTCTTCCAAATTTTGTCAGGTGTGCTACTGGCATTATTGCTTTCATCCATTTCACAGTAAGCAAGAAAAAAAAGTAGCCTAGCGTTTTGTTTAACAGTTGCAATACTACCAACTCCATATTGATCTTGCTTTCCTGCTTTTTTAATATTCCCTACAACATTTTTATTTGTAAGTGCTTTAGTTAATTCTGCATCAAGCTCTTTCAAATCACCTCCATACAAAGTATCTAGGACTTGGCCTTGCAAACTATTTCTGGCTATTATATTTGGTGTTTCTGTGTCAAAAGTATCATTCGTTCCAATAACTAGATGTGTACTCTCTTCTAAAATATCTCCTTTGAGAATAGTTATCTTCGTTTTAGGCGAGTTGAAATCTTGTGTAATTGGTCTAGGCCAGGCACGAAAAATCCCCCAAATCCCTGACATGATCAATAAGCCTATCAAATAATTAAAACTTTGAAAAAATTTGATTGAAGAATCTATAACACTAATAGTTTGGAGAAATGTTGAAATAACACCGAAGAACACGAATGCATGTGTACAAAAGTGACGCAGAAAGCGCCATGTCCTAATGTCTTTTAGCAAATCCATTTATAAACCCAAATCTTGATAAATTCTTTCTCGGTATAAATGAGGCCCTTTTTTGTCACTGTTAGCAAAGGTAACAGCATAATTATCAAGTGAGTACATTATAATTTTTGGTTGATAAGAAACTGATACTGTGTAGTAATTTATATCTAGTAAAAGATTGGGTATGTAGTTTCTGTCTACTTTACGATCTTGGTCTAAATTAACAACAATTACAGGTAAGTTAAACTAGATTATCACTTCAATTTCATGAGCCAAAAAAGAAACGCCATTATCGCCTTTTTGTTTTTGCAGTCCCGACTCCCTAACAAAACTATTTGTTTAGCATTTTTTAATCTTTCACGTAGATTTCTTTTTATTGTTTCAGGGTTACTTGAATCTCTCGAAATATATAAATCATGAGCATCGAAGAAATTGAATTCAATATGTTCATTTGCTTTCCAAGCTTCCATCATGCGATATTGCTGAATATCCTCACTAGCAAATGCAACATAAGTTTTATTCCTGTAGCTCATTTTTTCTCCCTAACTAATTGTTGTTAATTTTAAATATTCTAATCAGTCGTTCATGTATTTTAATTCATCAAATAACAAACATATTCTTGCGTTAGATGAAAGACCTAAGCATACTCCCGAGATATAAATAATTCAAAAATTAAGCGAATTTAGCATTTAAAATATGACAATGTCTTGTGCTGTGTTTGTGCTGTGACTTAGATACGCATAGCTGCAAATGGCGTCAAATAGAGTAATGACAATGTCATTTAATATTATAAGCCATTGATTTCTATAGTATTTTATGTGGAATCAGGGGCTGTTAATCCGTGTGTCCCTGGTTCGAGCCCAGGTCGAGGAGCCAAATAAATTAAAACGCCCTGCAGAAATGTGGGGCTTTTTTGTTTCTGCAAATAGACTAATAGTAGACTTAATTACAAAAATTCCAAAATAAGTTACTACACGCCGCTTCCGCGTTCGTGCTAAAGCATCTGTTGGTCTTATAAATGATGGGATTTTTTATAAACCTAACATCAAGTTAAGTAAAAATAGATTTTCAACAAATATAGAGTTTAGTGGCGAGTTAATACTTGTATTATTCAATTAATCAGTGAGTTAACTCAAGAGCGTGACAAAATTCAGTTAATTAAATATGCATTGTGGTTCTGCATTTTGGGAAATTACTGCAGCCCCAAAATGATCTATCTTTACTTGCGCGTCTCAATAGCTTAATTCCACAAGAGGGGCAAGAAGGTGTTTTATAATCCCCTTCTGTTGCGTACGCTAATAGTTTTTTCTGTGTTAATTTAGGCAGCTTTAAAATCATAGAAACAAACTTTTCGCCATTAATCAAAAAGAGCTTATTGTTATGATCAGCTGCAAACTGTTTAGCTTCATTTGTAAAGTCACTGGTGGTCATAAAAATCCCTTTTGCAGCTGCCTCGTGACTCATTACACCATATAATTCCCGTAAAGGTTTAATGCTAACTAAATTACTCCAAGATTTACATTGGATAGCATATTCCAGCAAGTCCGTTTTATCTGAAAAAATTCTTGCATCAATCCCCCCATCCGCACCATTATTGATTGTTTCAACTCGTTTACCTAAACATCTAAAGTATTCTGCACATAACATCTCAAAACGTTTCCATTCGATTTCTTTAAGCAGGCTCAGCGACCATTCATTGATGGGTTCAGGAATTTTTACTTGATTAAAACTTGGAATGTCTTTTAATTTATTTTGTGAGTAGTTTGGAGTAGTGTTTACATAAGGTTCAGCTGACTTCCTTTTAATCAGGGTCAAATCCTTAGGCGCCCTATTCAAATTTTGTTTAACGTAAACAAGTAGTCCTGGAATCAAAAACAACAAGGCGAATGGTGCTGCACTTTTTGAAAAGCTAGCCAATACGCCAAGTGCTTGGCTGTGAGAAAATTGTGAAGGAATAATCCATCGTAAAACAATGAATCCAACTACAGCAAATATAACGCTTACTTGCCAAGGTGAATCTAATAATAAGTCGAGTAGGCTTTCATCTTTTTTTCTTCATGCCATCTTAATATAGCCTTTTTTATTTTATTGAATTATCAGTTGATCACAAAATCTGCATATTATTATTGAATAAAAAGCTATCGGTCGCACATAATGTGCGATGCCGAACATACATTACAAAAGGCATATGTCATCTTGTTAACTTATTTAAATCAAAAGGAAAATAAATATGGATGCGATAATCAACCTAATTGTGTATTTAGTAGTGTTCGGCTTAATTTGGTGGCTCGTAGGTATGTTGCCCCTACCTTCTCCTGTGGCGCAAATAGTAAGAGTGCTTTTCATCATCTTGTTAATCTATATTATTTTGGCAGCATTCGGAATCTTACCAGGTGGTTATTTGCCGTCTTTAAAACATTTATAAGCGATAAAATGCATGTAATAATGGCCTAAGCATTTAGATTGTTTAGGCCTATTAATGTCATAGGATTGGCTACCCCTAGATAGTTTTTCAGGGTATGAAATTAATTACTGATTTAATATTATTTTGTCATTCTAAAAACGTCAATGTGACAAATTTGACGAGTATTGGCGAGGTTTAACGATTGAGGGCGAGCTAATATCATTAAATATCAATAAGTTATATCAACTGCTAATCCGTGTGTCCCTGGTTCTAGCACAGGTCGAGGAGCCAAATACATTAATAAGCCCTGCAGAAATGTGGGGCTTTTTTATTTAAGAATTAGACTAAACTTTGTAATATTGATTATATCTGTCCTACTTCTAATTTAATTGATTAATTCGTCTATAAAAGTTTATGTCTTGATTTTTGAATTTCTCAAGCGCAATGCATTAGTAATCACAGATACAGAGCTTAAACTCATCGCTAATGCTGCAATCATGGGTGATAGTAGCCAGCCAGTGAACGGATAAAGTACCCCCGCCGCCAGTGGCACTCCCAGCGCGTTATAAATAAATGCAAAGCCTAAGTTCTGCTTCATATTAGCGATGGTTTGTTCAGAAATCTCACGAGCTTGTGCAATACCGCGTAAGTCACCTTTAACCAGTGTCACCTGAGCACTGTTCATTGCTACGTCAGTGCCAGTACCCATCGCCACACCTACGTCAGCTTTGGCAAGGGCAGGCGCATCATTGATGCCATCCCCAGCCATTGCGACTATATGACCTTCGCGTTGTAATCTATCGACCAGTGCTAACTTATCAGCAGGTTTAACTTCTCCGTAAAACTCATTTATACCAAGTTTTTCTGCAACGGATTTTGCTGTAAGCAGTCCATCGCCTGTCGCCATAATGACGCGAATACCAGATGATTGTAAAGTGGTCAATGCTTCGGCCGTGCTTTCTTTGATTGGATCTGAGACGGATAATAAACCTGCTACCTTACCATCAACTGCTAGATACATTACGCTAGCGCCTGTTGCTCGCAGTTCGTCAGCGTGTAGTTTTAATGATTCAGTTTGAACATTAACCTGAGTCATTAACGCAGTATTACCCAGTGCTAACTGTTTGCCATTGACGCTACCCCGCACACCAATACCTGTGCTGGATTCAAAGCCATCTACTTTATCAAGTGTCAGGTTTTGTTCACGTGCTGCCTTAACAATAGCATCTGCTAATGGATGCTCACTTCCTTGATCTAGACTCGCAGCCAAGCGTAACACTTCGTCTTCGTTGAAGCCTGATGCTGCCACAGCGAGATTAAATCGTGGCTTGCCTTCTGTCAATGTGCCAGTTTTGTCTACGATTAAGGTATCGACTTTATGGAAATTCTCGATAGCAGCAGCGTCGCGGAATAACACACCTTGCGTTGCAGCTTTACCAGTGGCGACCATGATAGACATTGGTGTTGCCAAACCAAGTGCACAAGGACAAGCAATGATAAGTACAGCGACTGCGTTAATTAAACCAAATACCCAACTCGGTTCAGGTCCTAAAAAGCCCCAAACAAAGAAAGTAAGGACTGCGATGCTCACAACAGTGACTACAAAGTAACCAGCTACTTGGTCCGCCATGCGTTGCATGGGGGCTTTAGATCGCTGCGCTTGAATCACCATTTGTACAATGCTTGCTAATACTGTTTGTGAACCTACTTTTTCTGATCGCATCACCATTGCACCGTTGGTGTTAAGCGTTGCGCCAATAAGCTTATCACCAATACCTTTGCTGACTGGCATTGGCTCACCTGTAAGCATGGATTCATCTACTGCGCTGCTACCTTCAGTCACGATACCATCTACGGGTACTTTTTCACCTGGACGTATGCGTAGCATGTCTCCAACATGTACATGCGTGAGCGGAACATCCTCTTCTTTACCATCAGCATTGATTCTACGAGCCGTTTTAGGAGACAAGCCAAGTAGAGATTTAATTGCAGCTGAAGTTTGTGAGCGTGCTTTTAGCTCCAGAATTTGACCGAGTAGCGTTAATGAAATAATCACAGCTGCAGCTTCAAAGTAAACTGATACGCGGCCCATTGACATAAAAGATGCAGGAAATATATGAGGCGCGACTGTGGCGGCAACGCTATAAATAAATGCCGCCGAAGTGCCTAATCCAACTAACGTCCACATATTTGGGCTACGATTCACTACGGAATCAAAAGCGCGTTCAAAGAATGGCCAGCCTGCCCAAAGTACGATAGGTAGTGAAAGCACAAGCTCAATCCAGCTTTGTGTACTCATTTCAAACCATTGTAAGCGATGTCCAAGCATAGCCAAGAACGTGACGATGATGGTGAGCGGTAGTGTCCAAATGAAACGTTGCTTAAAATCTATTAGTTCTAGACTTTCACCAGCATCCAGAATAGGCATTTCTGGCTCTAGTGCCATGCCGCATTTTGGACAAACACCAGCGTGATTTTGTCGAACCTCTGGGTGCATGGGACAAGTGTATACCGTACCTGTGGGGATGGATTCAGATGGAATGGATTTTGTTTCTAAAACTTTGTTGTCAGCATTAGAATCTGAGTCCGCATACTTCGCTGGATCAGCCACAAATTTAGCTTTGCAACCAGCACTACAAAAGTAAA
>JACMNP010000181.1 GCA_014378495.1 Methylotenera sp.
AAGTCGACTAATACATCTGCACCTTTTAAAGCAACTTCAATGTTATCCGTCACTATTACGCCAGATATTTTGCCTTGTTGCTCACCGGCATCGCGGCCTAATTGTGGATTGTCTGCTCTATCGAGTGCGCCACTGAGTACTAAATTAGCATCTGCAAAAACACATTCCAATAAAACGTGGCCCATACGGCCAGAACAACCAGCAATCACCACTTTAATAGGGCTTGTCATAACATTGGTATGCATGACTTAAAATCCTATTTTTTCTAGCATTTTGTCAAAGAATCCAGGCGATGCTTCTGCTGGTAAGTCTTTTGGCCTAGGCACTTCTTTATTGCCCGCACGCGGAGCATTAACATTTAACTCTGAAGCAGCATCTTCTGGTGCGACTTTCAAGTTTCTATCAAATTGCATACCAGCGGGAGACTCATAAACGGGTTGTTTTGTTGGCTCTGGCGCAGCAGGCGTTGTATCTGCTTGGTTTGATAGCGCTTCAGCATTGGGTTTGACTGTATCTGGGTCAGCAACTACTGGCGCAATGACCTCTGGAGCTGCAGATACTGGAGGCGCTACAGGCGCTGCTCCAACAGGGGTAACAACTTCGGGTACAGCAGGCGTGGATATTTCTGTCGCAGGTAAAACCTCTAAAGGAACGGCCAACATAGACTTAGGTTCTTCATTCATTGAGGGCGCTTCATTAGACTCAGGCATTTTAGGAGATTCTGTTGAATCTGCTTTTGCTTTAGCTTCTGCCGCATCTTTAGCCGCTCTATCTTTGGCTAAATTAGCATCGTCTTTTTCCCAGAATTTAAGTTTATCGATGACGCCTTTTCCCTCTGGTTTTACCCCAGGCTTAACGATACGTGTACCTGTATCCACTTGCACGTCACCTTCTTTACCTTTTTCAGCATTGCTTGGTGTGACATCACCACGTACAGTTTTTAGTAAATCACTTTCAAAATCTAAAATTACGCGACGTTGCTCAGTAATTTTGCCATTTTCACGAAGTTGATAAACATAATCCCAGCGTTTATCATGAAAACTATCCTGAATGAGTGGTGTACCCATAATAAAACGTACTTGCGATTTCGTCATACCAGGACGTAATTGCAGCAACATTTTAGAGGTGACCACATTGCCTTGTTGTACATCAAGTTTAAACGGCTTTACCGTTGGCAAAGCGGTCCCACAGGCCGTACATAAAATCGCTAATAAAATAAAGGAGTAACGCATATCATGACTTTAATTTGAATTAGCGTTAATATAACACGTAGATAGCGAACCCAAAACACTGTCATTGCTCAGGGCATCTCTAAAAGTACATTTTTTGATGTAAATATCACGTCATTTAAAAATTTGTATTTCTAGAGACATCCTAATAATTATGGCAGACAACTATTAAGAGTACATTATTATGCATGATCAAAAAGACTTAAAAAACGCAGGTCTCAAAGCAACTTTACCAAGATTGAAAGTGCTGAGTTTGTTTGAAAACAGCAAAGAGCGACATTTGTCTGCAGAAGATATTTACAAAGTAATGATCAATTCAGGTGAAGATGTAGGTTTAGCGACGGTTTATCGTGTATTAACTCAATTTGAGCAGGCAGGCTTACTGATTCGCCATCACTTTGAAAGTGGTAAAGCCGTATTTGAGCTTAATGGTGGCGGACACCATGATCATATTGTGTGTGTAAAATGTGGGCGCGTAGAAGAATTTTACGACGCAGAAATTGAAAAAAGACAAGAGAGCGCTGCTGAATCTTTAGGCTTCAAAATGCAAGATCATTCATTAACGATTTATGGCATTTGCAGTAAACAACCTTGCTCTCATAAAAACTAATTTTATTAAGATTTACTTTAATTCAACGCTAGCGTGAGAGCATTTCTTTAGCGTGTTTGCGCGTTGTTTCGGTAATCTCTATTCCGCCTAGCATGCGCGCAATTTCTTCCACTCGTTCAGGTGCATCTAAAGTAGCAATCGTACTTAGAGTCTGAGCATTGACTAACGATTTACTAACCCGTAAATGATGCTTACCCAGTGCCGCTACTTGGGGCAAGTGCGTAATCACTAGTACTTGCCGCTGATTTACTTTATTGTTTACTTGCTGATTTGCCTGTTGATTTAGTTTTGATTCACTCTGCACCGAACCGAGTTGTTTTAGCAATTGCCCAACTACCTCAGCCACACCCCCGCCAATACCGACATCGACCTCGTCAAATATCATAGTTGGAATACTTTCTTTTTGTGCTGTAACAACACGAATAGCCAAACTAATACGCGACAGCTCACCACCAGACGCTGCTTTAGCTAGCGGTTTAGCCACAACACCAGCATGACCCGCTACTAAGAATTCTATTTGCTCAAAACCATATACACTTGGGCTTAATTCACTTTCTGCGACTTTAGTGAGGGCAACTTCAAATTTTCCACCACTTAAAGACAAGCGTTGCATTTCAGCAGTGATTTGCGAACCCAACTTAATTGCCGCCTTTTGCCTCCCCTCGCTCAGCTTTTTAGCAAATTGGGTATAACTATCAAGCGCGCTAGACTCTTGTTTAGCTAGCTCGCCATCATTAGCAAATAATTCTAACTCTGCTATGCGAATTTGTGACTTGCTTAACAATTGACTCAGCTCATCTGGCTGTACCCGATATTTGCGAGAGAGATTATGAATGTTTTGTAGCCTAGCATCCAATTCAGCCAGTCTGGCTGGATCTAATTCTGCGCGCTGTAAATAACGATTTAGAAAACGATCAGTTTCCTCTAATTGAATCAAAGCAGAATCCAATGTTTCAGCGGCATCTTTCAATGACTCATCAAACTCACGTAGGTGTTGCAATTTATGTTGCACTTGTATGAGCATCTTTAATGCGGACAATTCACCTTCACTAAGTAGCTCACGACACTCTTCGCCACCAGTGATTAAGCTTGCGCCATTAGAAAGCCGCAAATGCTCTTGCTGCAACGCATCCCACTCACTTGGTGTTAACACTAATTGGGAAAGCTCTACTGCTTTATCTTGCATATCAGCTAACTCATCAGCATATTGGCTTGCGTTTTTTTCAGCTTCAACACGCTTTTGATGCAGTTGATGCCAAGTTTTATAAGTTGTGGCTACTTGCTGCGCCAAAGCTGATAGCCCGGCAAAATTATCCAGTACATTACGTTGAGTCGCAGCTTTAAGTAGTGAGTGATGGGCATTTTGGCTGTAAATATCAACCAGCAACTCTCCCAACTCTTTTAATTGCGAAACAGTAATCACAGCACCATTAATATAGGCTCTTGAGCGGCCATCAGCAAACATGACACGACGCAATACCAGCTCTTCAGCATCACTTTCTAGTTCAGTTTGTGCTAACCATTCTTTAGCTTCTAAGTTATTGCTAATGTCAAAAATAGCACTAATTTCAGCTTTATCACAACCCGCCCTTGTCACGCCGCCCTCGCCTCGCGCACCTAAAGCTAGCGACAGCGCATCAATCAAGATGGACTTACCCGCGCCAGTTTCGCCAGTAAGCACGGTAAAGCCAACATCAAACTCTAAATCAAGTTGACTAACAATGACAAAATCACGGATGGATAGGCTTTGTAGCATGACTCAATTAACCCCAGTTTAACTTATTACGCAACATGTCAAAGTAGCAGTAATCACTTGGGTGTAATAAGCAAATAGTCTTTTCAGCACGGTGGACACGAATCTTATCGCCCATTTCCAATGTCACTTGATACTGACCATCAAAGCTCAGTTGCGCCTCGTCAAATTGTACAAAAGTCACTTCAATTTTACTCGCGCTATGAACTGCAATAGGCCGATTGCTCAAGGTGTGCGGACAAATCGGCACTAAGGTAATCGCTTCCAGATTAGGATGTAATATCGGGCCACCAGCAGAAAGTGCATAGGCAGTAGTGCCAGTAGGGGTACTAAAAATAAGGCCATCTGCACGTTGTTTATGTACAAATTTATGATCAATCGCAACTTCTAACTCAATTAAACGTAAACCACTCTTAATCACCACATCATTGAGCGCATAGCTCGAATGTATGACCTTCTCATCTCGAACCACTTCTGCTGCAAGTAGCATGCGTGGCTCTTTAATAAAATCTCCCGCTAAAATACGGTCGATACCAGTCAACATGTCTTCTGCACGCAAATCGGTTAAAAAACCAAAACGCCCACGATTGATGCCCACTAAAGGTACATTGGCATCAATCAGACTGCGCGCTACGCTAAGCATAGTTCCATCACCACCCATTACTATGGCCAAGTCTGCCGTTTCACCGATTTGATCAAGAGAAATAGGCTTAAATCCAACCAACTCAGCATGCTTAAAGGTATTTTCTTCAATATAAATATCAAGTTTATGCGATTGTAAATGCAGGGCTAAGTTGATTAAATCATCGCGCATGTTTTGCAAAGCGGCGGGATTCATATATTTGCCGATAATGGCAACGGTTTTGAAAGAACTATGGGACGAAGTTTGCATGTCGAAATTAAATCACAGTTGCGGGTTCTGACAAAGTATTTATATCTATCGTCATTAAAATGAAGCTAATCAACTCTAGAAGTCTTTGAGTATCAATTGAAATCTGAACTTTAAACTAAGACTTAATAGTTTAGATTGGGCTTTCGTTTAAAGTCTATTTTTTCTTAAATATAAATGCGGTGCTTTTTGCAGTAAAATTGTAGAAGCTTGTAATTAACGGTATCAATTTATGTCTCCTAACATCTCAAAAAATGGCAGTCAACAAAACGCAATTAGCAATCTTGCGACAAAACATAAAAGTTTTAATATTTTATGTGTTTATTTTTTACTTAGCTTCTTTTTATGCGCAGGCATCGCCAGCCAAACCATTAGCCTTAAGGCCGCTTTTCAAGATAGTGTTTTCAGCGGGATTTTTATTACTTTAACTTGGCTAAGTTATAGCGCAGTATATTTGATACCCGCCATTTTGATTACCAGCTTGGTGTGGTTAATAGCGCGACTCTTTACTCGCCAACAGATATTAGTCACTTACAGCGCCTCCGTTATTAGCGCCGGCTTAACTAGCTTATTGTTATATGCTAATTACAAAATATTTTCACTCTATGGCACTTACATTAATGGCTTTATTATTAATTTAGTGATCACACCAGGCGGCATAGATTCCCTTGGTGGTAGCATGGCTTCAAGCGCAGGATTTGCGGTAATTGCAGTCGGATTTTTTGCCGTACAAATATTGTTATTGTGGTTTGCTAAATTAAGTTACGCTAAATTAAATTACGCTAAGTTACTTTGTAAAAAAGTAAGTGCTGACACTATTCAGGCACAAAGCATCCGTTTCCCATTCATCAAATCACTCATTGTGTTTTTAGTGGTACTCATCAGCGTTCATTTTACTTATGCCGCAACTGAAGCTTTTAATAAAGAAACTGTAGTTTCAAGCGCCAATACCATTCCGTTCTTTCAGCCTGTGACTTCACGTCATTTCTTTCAAAAATTAGGTTTTAGTGTCAAGAGTACTAAGCAGTTACAAATAAAAGGCAATCTCAATTATCCGCTAGCTAAACTCAATGTCACGCCACCTACTAAGCCACTAAACATTATCTGGCTAACTGCTGAATCTTGGCGTGCAGACATGCTGGATGCGCACGTGATGCCTGCCACTTGGAAGTTTGCCGAATCTGCAAATCGTTTTACACAAAACTATAGCGGTGGTAATGGTACACGAATGGGTGTCTTTTCTATGTTTACTGGCTTACCTGGCAATTATTGGTTTCCGTTTTTATCATCACAGCGCGGTACTGCTTTAATTGATGTGATGCAACAACAAAACTATCAAATAAGCATTTATACCAGCGCACTATTTACTTATCCAGAGTTTGAAAAAACACTATTTAGCAAGTTGCAGAAAAATCAAATGCAAGAATTGCAAAATATGGGTACACCGGGCTGGGAGCGTGATAGAAAGAATGTGGCAGATATGCTGCAATTTATTGATAAGCGCGATAAAACCAAACCATTTTTTACTTTTATGTTTTTTGAGTCACCACATGCGCGCTATTACTTTCCACCAGAAAGCGTGATTGCAACGCCATATAATGATGACATTAATTATGCATCCCTTGATAAAGAGACTTTGCGTCGCGATATTAAAGGTATTAAAAATCGCTATATCAATGCGGTGCATCATTTGGATAGCCAGTTTGAACGCGTATTTAAGTATTTAGATGAAAATAATTTGCGCGATAACACTGTAGTGATTTTGGTCGGGGATCACGGTGAAGAATTTATGGAGCATGGCTATTGGGGCCATAATTCGACTTTTGTAGATGAGCAAGTACGCACTCCACTAGTATTGTGGATGCCACATCAGCCAGCAAAAGTAGACGACAAACTCACTAGCCACATGGATATTATTCCCACCCTAATGCCGCTATTAGGTGTGCAAAATCCAGCAAGTGACTATTCACTTGGGTTCAATTTATTTGGCAAAGAACTGCGTCCATATACTTACATTTCAGATTGGAGCCGCATTACTTATATGAATCAGGAGACAAAAATTACTGTCCCTGTTAGCGTACAAGGTTTTGCTGGGAGCAGTATAAGCGGCGGGCATGATGAAACCTTAAATGCAGCAGCTATCGATAAAGTGACCCAACAAAAATCCGCAATCACGTTGCAGATTTTTAAAGATCTACAAAAATTTACAAAAGGTAAAAGTAAATAGCAAACTAACTCATCAAGTAAAGGATCTCGTTAATCAAAGTAACTTGAGCTAGATTAGTTTTATAACATTTATCAATAAAATTTAGGCAATGCATTCATTGGATAAACGCGCGCAAATATTACTCAAAACTTTAGTTGAACATTACATCAGTGATGGTCAACCTATTGGCTCGCGCACATTATTGCAACATTCAGGTTTGGATGTGAGTGCAGCAACTATACGTAATGTGATGAGCGATTTAGAGCAGCTTGGCTTTATTGCAAGCCCACATACCTCTGCTGGGCGTATTCCTACGCAAAAAGGCTATCGTTTATTTGTTGATTCACTGCTCACCGTTCAGCCACTTGAAACACAAATGCTACAAACACTTAAAAGTGGTTTAACTTCACCAAACCCAAGCGAACTTATCGCGAGTGCAGCAGATATGCTTTCGCAGCTGACTCAATTTGCAGGGTTGGTGATGATTCCAAAACGCAAACGCATTGCATTTAAACATTTAGAATTCTTGCCACTATCTGATACACGCATTCTGGTTATCATTGTCACGAGTGACGGCAATGTTCAGAATCGCATCATCATGGTAGATAAACCATACACTGCGAGCGAGCTCACACAAGCAAGCAATTATTTTAACGCTAACTTTGCTGGTCAAACCTTTGAAGAAGTACAACAAAAACTGCATTTAGAACTTAAACAAATGCAAACCGACATGAATCGCTTAATGTCTGCCGCTTTAGATGCTAGTAGCAAAGCAGTTGATTCCGAAAAAGATGGTGTAGTGATTGCTGGCGAACGTAATTTGCTACAAGTGGATGAGTTGTCGACCAACGTGACCAGCTTGCGGAAGCTATTCGAGATTTTTGAACGCCGTACCTCACTCATGCAGTTGCTAGATAACAGCCAACGTGCTGAAGGTATACAAATATTCATCGGCGGCGAAAGTGGGTACTTACCTTTAGACGAATGCAGTATGATTACTGCGCCATATGAAGCAGATGGTCAAGTAGTAGGTACTTTAGGTGTTATTGGGCCAACTAGAATGGCTTACGAACGGGTGATTCCAATTGTAGACATCACTGCAAAATTACTATCCAATGCACTAAATTCTAGTAATTAACTAAACTCTCATCATCAAAGCGTAGTCACATCACACTTAATCACAAACAAGACTTATGAAACATGGCTTATTTCAACCCTGAACCCCCTTACCAACATGGCGAACCTCTTAAAGTAGGTATTCTGCTTGCTAATCTAGGTACACCAGATGCAGCGACTGCGCCAGCTTTGCGCCGATATCTGGGTCAATTTCTCATGGATAGGCGTGTAGTAGAAATTCCCCGCTTTATCTGGTGTTGGATTTTACATTGTATTATTTTAGTGGTGCGTCCAAAAAAATCTGCCGCAAAATATGCGCAAGTATGGTCAAAAGAAGGCTCTCCATTATTAGTGCATGGGCAAAAACAAGCACAAATGCTGCGCGGTTTTTTAGGCCAAAAAATCAATTCACCATTTGCAGTTGAACTTGGTATGAGCTACGGCAACCCTAGCATGCAATTTGCGATTGATAAGCTACGGGCGAAAAATTGTGACCGCATTTTAGTGTTCCCACTGTATCCGCAGTACGCCGCAAGTAGCACCGCAAGTGCCTTAGACGCTGTGTGGCGCGTGTTACTTAAAACGCGCAATATGCCAGCCATTCGCACTATCCGTCACTATCACGACCACCCTGCTTACATTGCCGCTTTAGCGCAAAGTGTGCGTGAACATTGGCGCTTGAACGGAAAACCAAATGCTGATGGCTCAGGAAAGTTAGTGATGAGCTTTCATGGCTTGCCAAAATTCCATCTTTTAAAAGGTGACCCTTATCATTGTGAATGTCATAAAACCGCACGTTTGCTGGCTGAGTCACTGGGGCTAAATAAAGAAGAATATACTGTTGCGTTTCAATCGCGCTTTGGTAGACAAGAATGGTTGAAACCTTATTTAGCCAGTACGTTAGAAGCATTGGGCAAAGCTAAAACCAAACGTATCGATGTGATTTGTCCAGGCTTCAGTAGCGATTGTTTAGAGACCTTAGAAGAAATCGCCATGGAAGGTAAAGAAATCTTCACGCATGCTGGTGGCGGTGAGTACCATTATATTACTGCGTTAAATGAAAGCGAGGCTTGGATACACGCCATGACTACGATTGCACTCGAAAACCTGCAAGGTTGGGTGACTAATGATTGGGACAGTGAACTAGCTAAAAAAGAGACAGAAATGACTAAATTACGAGCGCAGGCTATGGGTGCGAAACAATAAGCGTTATACTTTTGTTTTAAGCTAGTTTGATAAATTTATGATTGTAATTACTGGCGGTGCGGGAATGATAGGCTGTATCATCGCCTGGCACCTAAATACCATCGTTAAACGTGACGACATTGTGATTGTTGACCGTATTACGCATGCTGACCAATGGCAAAATTTGGTTAAACGTCAATATGTGCAATATTTAGATAAAGACCAATTGCTGTCTTGGCTGGATGGTCGCCAAGATATTGAAGCTATTATTCACATGGGCGCTATCAGCGCTACCACTGAACGTGATTTCAATAAATTAGTCACTGACAATATCCATTACAGCCAAGCACTATGGACTTGGTGCGCTAAAAATAATGCTGCTTTTTTCTACGCGAGCTCTGCGGCTACCTATGGTGATGGCGAGCATGGCTATGATGACGCCTCTATTGAAAAATTGAGGCCACTCAATGGCTATGGATATTCCAAACACTTCTTCGACCAGTGGGCATTGCAGCAAGTTGATAAAAGCTTGCGAGCCCCGCGAGCTTGGGCAGGTTTCAAGTTTTTTAATGTGTATGGCCCTAACGAATATCACAAAGAACGCATGGCAAGCGTAGCACTGCATAGTTTTAACCAATTCAAAGAAACGGGCACTGTTAAGCTATTTAAAAGCCATAAGCAAGGCTTTGAGGACGGCATGCAACTACGTGATTTTGTTTACGTAAAAGATGCCGCAGCAGCAGTAGTTCACTTTGTAGAAATGGCAATCAATAATAAGCCATGTACCAATGGTATCTACAATATTGGCACAGGCCAAGCGCGCGCGTTCAAAGATTTAGCGACCAACGTAATGACCAGCTTAGGTAAAACGCCGCATATTACTTATATCGATATGCCAGAAGACTTACAGGGTAAATACCAATATTTTACTGAAGCCAATGTGGCTAAATTGCGAGCCACTGGCTACCAACAGCCTTTTTATAGCTTAGAAGATGGTGTGAAAGATTACGTACAGAATTACTTGATGCATGAAGATGCTTATTGTTAAAGAGGCTCAATTGACTAGTACAAATACAACCCAAATCGATTTTTTAAACCGCGAATGGCTGGCACACACGGCGATGTTCGCTCAGTTACAAAGTTTATTTCCGCAAGTCATTGCCGTAGCAAACGAATTACGCGAAACACATAAACGTGGCGGTAAAATTCTAATTATGGGCAATGGCGGCAGTGCTGCTGATAGCCAACATATTGCCGCTGAAATCGTCGGTCGCTATAAAAAAGAACGTAGGGGCTTGCCCGCTATCGCACTTACTACAGATACATCCATCATCAGCTCAATTGGCAACGATTATGGTTATGACTACATTTTCGCTCGTCAAATTGAGGCACTATGTCGCCCTGAAGATACAGTGATTGGCATTACGACATCTGGCAATAGCAAAAATGTGGTGAATGCGATTATTGAAGCGAATGCCATTGGCGCAACAACCGTGGGGTTAACCGGTGGCACTGGCGGAAAGTTGTTAGAATTATGTAAATTCAACATCGTGATGCCAAGTAGCGATACTCCACGTATTCAAGAAGCACATATCTTTATTGGCCATAGTCTGTGTGATATGTTAGAAGCAGATTAGGCCAAGCTAAATATGAATGCGCATTTAATTGAAACGGTTCGTCACTTTAGAGAATCCAAGAAAGTAATATTAGTCATTGGCGATGTGATGCTTGACCGCTATTTAATGGGTAGCGTAAATCGTATCTCTCCAGAAGCACCAGTGCCAATAGTATTATTAAATAAATCAGAAGAACGTGCCGGGGGCGCAGCCAATGTAGCTGCAAACTTAAGCGGCTTAGGTATAAACACAAAAATTATAGGCTGTATTGGAAACGATTCTACAGGCCAATCACTTAAACAATTAATCATTGATGCAGGGATTGATATTGCAAACATTATGATCTCTACACTGAGACCTACGGTGTCTAAAACGAGGGTAATGAGCGGCAATCAACAAATAGTGAGAATTGATGATGAAAGCACCTCGGTATTTACGTCAAATGAAACTGAGCAACTGCTCAGTAAGGTAACAAGCGCGCTCAATGAAAAACCTGCAATGGTTATTTTGTCAGACTATGCAAAAGGCTTACTAAGTGAGACTACTTGCCAACTTATTATCTCTCAATGTAAGCAATTAAACATTCCTGTCATCGCAGACCCTAAAGGTCGCGATTACGGTAAGTATATTGGCGCGACTGCCCTAACCCCAAACAAAAAAGAGACTGCCGAAGCATGCGGTGTTGCTATGCATGAAACAGAGGCTTTGCTCAGCGCAGCAAAACAACTTAAAAACAATCTAAAGCTAGATTTTCTTGCAGTTACGCGCGGTGAAGAAGGCATATCATTTATTGATAACAATCAAACACAACATATTCCTGCGACCGCGAAAAAAGTATTCGATGTTTCAGGCGCAGGTGACACTGTAATTGCCACCCTTGCCGCAGGCTTAGTACATGGGTTGTCACCACATGATGCATTGCAATTAGCTAATATTGCTGCTGGCATTGTTGTCGGGAAGGTCGGTACGGTACCAGTGTCACAAAATGAGCTGTTAAAAACATTGATCAGTGAGGATGGCCAATCTCAAACAGATAAAATTTGTGACGAAAATCAGCTACTAGCATTAGTAAGTCAATGGAAAGATAGCCATCAAAAAATTGTATTCACCAATGGTTGTTTTGACTTGTTACATGCAGGCCATGTAACCTATTTAGAAGCAGCGAAAAAAACTGGCGATAAATTAATTCTTGGATTAAATACCGATCGTTCAGTAAGTGCATTAAAGGGCCCTACACGTCCTGTAGTACACGAAGGTGACCGTGCGCGCGTGTTAGCTGCATTAGCCTCAGTTGATGCAGTGATTTTATTTGATGAAGATACGCCATTACAACTAATAGACGCCATACATCCCGATGTTATTGTTAAAGGTGATGATTACACTGAAGAGCAGGTAGTTGGTGGTAAAGAAGTAAAATCATGGGGTGGCAGCGTTAAGCTGATTCCTTTGGTGCAGGGGCGTAGCACCAGCAATATCATCAAAAAATTGGGCACGTAAGTATGGCGGCTTCAGAGCTAGCATCACCTAAAATACTGGTGTTGGGGCCAGCTTGGGTAGGTGATATGGTGCTTGCACAAAGCCTGTTTAAAATACTTAAATCAGAGCAGCCAAACTGTATTATTGATGTTGCCGCCCCAGCATGGACCCTGCCTCTGATAGCACGTATGCCAGAAGTAAACACTGGGATTGCATTGCCTTTTAAACATGGTCAATTTGCACTGTTTGAACGCATTAAATTTGGCAGGAGTTTACGCCATCAAGGCTATACGCAAGCAATCATACTTACCAACTCGTTCAAATCAGCCATTCTGCCATTCGCAGCAAAAATTCCGCAGCGCACTAGTTTTTTAGGTGAAATGCGCTATGGTTTAATTAATGATACTCGCACGCTAAATAAAGAGAAATTGCCCCGTACGATAGATCGCTTTGTTACTTTAGGGTTAAAGCCCAATGAAGCATTACCTATTAACATACCAAAGCCAGCATTGTCAGCAGATGCTAAAAATGCATTCACTGCATTACAGAAACTAGGCTCATCAATACCAAGCAGCAAAATATTAGGGCTTTGCCCAGGCGCTGAATATGGCGAAGCCAAACGCTGGCCAGCTAAATATTATGCAGAAGTAGCAAACGAGGCGCTCAACAAGGGCTGGCAAGTATGGCTATTTGGTTCAGATAAAGACATGCCTGTCACCACAACTATCAACCAACTGACTCAGAATCAATGTTTAGATTTAGGCGGCAAAACCAA
>JACMNP010000182.1 GCA_014378495.1 Methylotenera sp.
GATGTTTTATCTCAAGCAATTCATATAAAAATGCGCAATTAAAAATAAAAAGTGCTTATAAACTATGTATTTGCTAGAATTAGTTAACTTAATACTTTAGTTCAATATGCATATTCACATTTTAGGTATTTGTGGCACGTTTATGGGTGGCATCGCAGTCCTTGCAAAGGCCGAAGGTCACCATGTAACGGGTTGTGATGCTAACGTTTATCCGCCGATGAGTACCCAGCTTGAAGCTCAAGGTATCGCGCTTATCGAAGGTTTTGATCCCTCACAAACTTCACTTAATCCAGATGTTTACGTGATTGGTAATGTCGTATCGCGCGGCAATCCACTGATGGAAGAAATTTTAAATCGTGGTTTACCCTATATTTCAGGCCCGCAATGGTTGGCGGAAAATGTCTTGCAAGGCAAATGGGTACTGGCTGTGGCTGGTACACATGGTAAAACTACCACTTCTTCTATGCTGGCTTGGATATTGGAGTATGCGGGTTTAGCGCCTGGTTTTTTAATTGGCGGTGTCCCTCAAAATTTTGAAGTCTCTGCGCGATTACCGCAAGCGCCTGCTTTAGCGAAAAGCAAGCAAGACAATAAGAGCATTTCACCATTCTTTGTGATTGAAGCGGATGAATACGATACTGCGTTTTTTGATAAACGCTCAAAGTTTGTTCACTATCGTCCGCGTACTGCGGTATTAAATAATCTTGAGTTTGACCATGCGGATATATTTGAAGACTTGGCTGCGATTGAAAAGCAATTTCATCATTTGGTCAGAACAGTTCCACAACAAGGTTTAGTGGTGAGTAATGGTAAAGAGGCGAGTTTGCAACGTGTAATTGATAAAGGTTGCTGGACACCAGTTGAGCAGTTTGGCGCAGATGCTAATTGGCAGGCGGTAAACGCACATGGCGATGGAAGTTTTGACGTATTATTTTCTGGCAAGACGCAAGGTCGTGTGTTGTGGGATTTGCTCGGCGAGCATAATCGTATGAATGCGTTGGCTAGTATTGCCGCCGCCCGCCACGTAGGTGTTTCGGTAGAAACCAGCATCGCAGCATTAGGCGAATTTAAAAATGTAAAACGCCGTATGGAGATTCGTGGCACGGTGAATAATATTACCGTGTATGACGATTTTGCTCATCATCCAACCGCGATTGAAACTACCTTAGCTGGCCTGCGTGCCAAAGTAGGCAACAATAGAATATTGGCTGTTTTAGAGCCACGTTCTAATACTATGAAGCTTGGCGTGATGAAAAATGCCTTACCTGCTAGTTTAAAAGATGCAGATTTAGTATTTTGCTATGGCGCAAATTTAGGTTGGGATGCTAATGAAGCACTTCTACCCATTGAAGCTAAAGCAAAAGTTTATGACGGCTTAACTGAGATGGTTGCAGCAATTACCCAAGTAGCGCAATCTGGTGATCAGGTTTTAATCATGAGTAACGGTAGCTTTGGTGGTGTGCATCAAAAAATACTAGACGCACTTAATAAAAAATTTAACTTAGCGTTAACACATGGCTAAAACGCTAAAGCCAACTCAATCTATGGCGCCAGTTAAGCTAATGATTAAGTCAAAGCCGATGAGTGTGATTAGTATTGCAATTTGGGTGTCGTTAGCTATTCATGCAGCAATTTTAAGTATTCATTTTGAACCAGAGTTAAAAAAATTCACCGATAATTTACCTATCTTAGACGTGATGTTAGTCAATGCTAAAACGCATACTAAGCCAGATAAAGCGGATACCTTTGCGCAAGCAAATTTAGATCGTGGCGGTAATACCGATCAAAATCGTAAAATGAAAACGGCTTTGCCATCATTAAAGCAGCAAAAAACTGAATTTACTGTTCAGCCGATGGCAGAAGCTAAGTCTGGTGCAAAAGCAGCCCAACAAACATCAGAAGTAACACAAGAACAAAAGCGTGTGGCATTGCTGGAAAAAGAAGCGCAAGAATTAATGACGCAAATGAAATCATCTACTAAAGTGGATTCTCAAGCTGTACAAAAAGCTGCGGCTAAGGAGTCAGATTCAGGTAGTCAAGAGTCTCCAAATAAAGAGCTTAAATTACATGATATGACTGCTGCAGCATTAGAAATGGATCGTTTAGAAGCACTTATTGCTAAGCAGAGTGATGACTATCAAAAACGGCCAAAGCGTAAATTTATTGGAGCGCGCACAAAAGAGTACCGTTATGCGCTTTATGTGGATGCTTGGCGCCAAAAGGTTGAGAAAATAGGTAATCTTAATTATCCAGAAGCAGCAAAAGACCTGAAGTTATATGGGCAGTTACAAATGACCGTGTCTATTAAAGCCGATGGTAGTATTGAGAAGATAGAGCTAAATAAAAGCTCTGGGCATAAAGTATTAGATGAGGCAGCCAAGCATATCGTAGAGATGGCAGCACCCTATGCAAAATTTCCTGATGATGTACACAAGGAGATAGATGTGTTGAGTATCACCAGAACATGGACTTTTACCAAAGAAGAAAATCTAGCTACCGAGTAATTGGTAGTTTTTTATACGTTACTATCAAGCCTAATATGACCAATCACTTTGAGCACCATGTATTTTTTTGTTTAAATCAACGTGAAGGTGGCGAGTCTTGTTGCATGGGTAAAGGAGCTGAGGCTGCTTTTGACCACATGAAATCTCGCATTAAAAAATTGCATTTGAATGGCAAAGGCAAAGTGCGAATCAACC
>JACMNP010000183.1 GCA_014378495.1 Methylotenera sp.
AACCACGAACACAACCAAATCTGGCACAGTAGGCGTAGACCGCAAACAATATGTAGGCTTAGTTTCTGAAAAAGAGGCTGAACAACAATCTGCACTTGCTTATCAGCAGACGATTAAAGACGCACAATCTAAAAAATTATTGAACACAGATAGCCAAGAAACACAACGTGTACGCAGTATTGCCCAAAGACTCATTGCGCAAGTTGGTGTGTTTAGACCAGATGCACTTAAATGGAACTGGGAAATCAATGTGCAAGATAGCAAAGAAGTGAATGCGTACTGCATGGCTGGTGGCAAAATAATGGTGTATACGGGCTTGATTGATCAAATCAAACCTAGCGATGATGAGTTAGCAGCAGTCATCGGTCATGAAATTTCACATGCGTTGCGTGAACATGTTCGCGAACAAATGTCGCGTGCAAAAGCCCAGCAATTAGGGTTGCTAGGCCTCGCTGCTGTCATCGGCGTTACGACAAAGAATGCAGATAATGCAGCTTCTACAGTCGCATTAGGCGGAACAGTGGCAGCCGTGGCACTTACACTGCCAAATAGCCGCACTGCAGAACACGAGGCAGATGAAATGGGCTTAGAGCTTGCTGCTAGAGCTGGCTACAATCCAGATGCTGCAGTGACACTGTGGCAAAAAATGGGCGCACTTGGTGGCTCAAAACCGCCTGAATTTTTAAGCACCCACCCTTCTGGTGAAAGTCGTATTGCTGACTTGAAAGCCCTAATACCGAAAGTACGACCTTTATATATCGCAGCAAAAGCAGGTAAATAACACTTTCGAATTGGAATTCTTGATTCGTGAGTGTTTAGGGTAAAATAGCGTTTTTGCTGTTTTACCCTTTTTTTATTTGGTATGCCTAGCTTGTTAGGCCACCTTTTTATTCGGAATAGAATTTACATTACCATGAGTCAATTACAGAACATTATCGAAGGCGCATTTGAAGACCGCGCGAATATCAATCCAGCAAATGCAAGCCGTGAAGTGAAAGAAGCTGTTGCCAGCGTAATCGCAGATTTAGATGCAGGCAAACTGCGCGTTGCATCACGCATAGGCGATACTCAAAATTGGGAAACACACCAATGGCTTAAAAAAGCGGTATTACTGTCATTCCGTTTAGATGATAACGTGTTATTAGATGGTGGTTGTACTAAATATTTTGACAAAGTGCCACCGAAATTTGCTGATTACACAGAAGAGGACTTCAAAGCTGGTGGCTTCCGTGTGGTGCCAAACGCAATCGTACGCCGTGGCTCATTCATTGGTAAAAATGCTGTCTTAATGCCTTCATACGTTAATATTGGTGCTTATGTGGGCGAAGGCACCATGGTGGACACATGGGCAACAGTAGGTTCATGCGCACAAATCGGTAAGAATGTGCATCTGTCAGGCGGCGTAGGCATTGGCGGCGTATTAGAGCCAGTGCAGGCAGGCCCAACCATCATTGGTGATAACTGTTTCATCGGCGCACGCTCCGAAGTAGTCGAAGGGGTAATCGTTGAAGACAACTGTGTGATTTCAATGGGGGTTTATATCGGCCAATCTACTAAAATCTATGATCGTGAAACAGGTACGTTCACCTATGGCCGCGTACCTGCGGGTTCAGTGGTTGTTTCAGGTAACTTACCTTCTAAAGACGGTAGTTACAGCCTGTACTGTGCGGTCATTGTGAAAAAAGTAGATGAAAAAACTTTAGGTAAAGTTGGAATTAACGAATTGCTACGTGGCATTTAACTGCAAAATTGTCATAATTTCGACAGTTCCAGATTCAAAGCAATAAAAAATATTGAATTAGCGCTTCTATTTAAAATGCTGTAAAGCCTCTATTTTATTGGCTTTGCAGCTTTTTTTTCATCTATACATTCAAATTGATTAGCTGGCATGTTCTTTGCAGTAACTTAATTATCTAAACTTAAAAAACTTTCTAATCCTTAAAAGAATTAGGCGGCCAAGTGATAATGAGTAACTACAACCTGAGGTTGATTGCACTTTCTATGCTGGTGGGCTACTTTGCAGTGCTACTCACGTTCAGCTTAGTTGGCAAGGTATACAAATCTCAGGCTGAGAATAAAGAGCCTTTACTCGCTCTTAGTATGTTGGTAGTGGGTAGCAGTTTGTGGGCGATTCATTTTCTTGATGTCCTCGCATTCCCTTTGATTAAATCAACGGGCTATGCTCCTGGTTACATTTTGATGTCGTGGATTTCTGCTCTGATTGTGGCCCTTTCAGTCCTGACCGTATCAAGTACAAAAATGCTTCCACTTAAATCATTACTTGTGGGTGGTTTTGTCGCGGGTATTAGTGGTTGTTCGATTTTCTATTTCAGCATCTACTCGATGCAAATTCAGCCATCCGTGTCATTTTCCCCTTCTATCAGTTTAATATCGGTCGTCGTCTCAATTGCAGTAGCAATTCTCGCCATCATTATTATGTTTTGGTTAAAGAATTATTCAGGGGAATTTCCGTTTCTAACAAAATCCGTCTTCGCAATCATTATGTCGCTGGCAATTACTGGTGTACATCTTACATACAATGCCGCTATTGAGATTCCACTTAATGCTATTAGCAATACACCCATTCGTTTTAATAGTACTTTACTGGGCGTAACGGTGGCTTTAGGTTTCATCTGTTTATTTTTGATGACTTTTATCGTCGCCATTTTTTACGATAAATTTAGCTACGATAGCTTCAAATTTACTATCTTCAAAAAAGGTGATCATCAAGAAATGAAGGATTTAGCGATGGTAGATACGCTTACTAAACTGCCAAATCGTCGTGCCTTTCAACAACATCTTGAATCAGCGATTAAACGCAGCGCACGTGGAAAAGACACTATTGCCGTTGCATTTATAGACTTAGATAATTTCAAACCTATCAATGATGTGCATGGCCATCATGTGGGGGATGAGGTACTGAGGATCATTGCTAAACGACTCAATACCGCTGTACGTGGTTGTGATGTCGTTGCACGCATAGGTGGTGATGAGTTTGTTGCTATTATCGAAGAAATAAAATCCGAAAAAGATATTGTGCCTATTGCCGAACGCATTGTGAAGTCTGTTAATGAAGCATTTGTGATCAACTACCATCAAATCAACATTTCCGCCTCGGTAGGTATTGCAGTGTACCCTAGAGATGGTGGTGATATTGATACCTTATTGATATGTGCTGATGCAGCAATGTACCGCGCGAAGAGCGATGGCAAAAATCAATTCAGATTTTTTGATGCAGAGATTGAGCTTGCTTCAGATCAAATGCTGGAAATGCAAAAAGATTTACGTAATGCGATTGCTAACAATGAGTTTAGATTACATTTTCAACCAAAAGTAGATACCCATTCGCAAGCACCTGTTGGCGCAGAGGCCCTTATTCGCTGGCAACACCCGACTAAAGGCCTGATGTTGCCTAATTCATTTGTACCCGCTGCAGAAAAGTTTGGTCTACTTGAGCAAATCAATGATTGGGTCATTGCGGAAGCTTGCCGCACGATTTGCAGATTACGTAACCATAATATACATTTGAATATTTCAATCAATCTTTCATCAAGGCAATTTCGCAATCCTAAACTAGTGGATGAAGTGATAGCGGTACTTGACGGATTTAAGTTATCGCATGATAGCTTAACCTTTGAAATCACCGAAGCTGCTGCGATTAAAAATCAAAAACTATTTGACGCTTTATTAACAAAATTCAGTGAAGCTGGCATCAAAACTGCCATTGATGATTTTGGTACGCATCCTTCAAGTTTAGCTTATCTACAAAACTTAAAAGTTGATGAGCTAAAATTAGATAAAGAATTCATTGTCGATATTTCTACTAATCTACAATCACGTGCAGTGGTAGACGCAGTGATTAGATTAGCACACGCATTAGACTTTATTGTGGTAGCAGAAGGCGTTGAAACTGAGGCTCAACGCGAAGCATTGACCGAGCTGAATTGTGACCAAATGCAAGGCTATCTATTTTCTAGACCGATGCCAGAAGATAAACTAGTAATTTTGATGAAACAATTGGGTACAAATTTTGAATCTACAGGACAATTTGTGATTGCCGACTATCAAAAAATATAATCATAATATTTTTTATCAGGTGTAAAGCTCAATAGTTTATATCACGAATAATCAACAATTTAGCTCACAATCCCATCTTACGACAGACATTCAGTGCAGCTACTGTTAAAATACTAATTTAAAACATTAGTATACAAATGAAGCTATACGGCATCCCGAACTGCAATACTGTTAAAAAAGCCCGCGATTGGCTCACAATCAATGCTATTGCCTACGAATTCCAAGACTTTAAAAAAGGTGTAGCAGACAAGGTGTTACTGACTGACTGGTTAAAACAACAGCCTTGGGAAAAGCTAGTCAACCGTACAGGGATGACTTGGCGCAATTTGTCTGATACTGAAAAATCTATAGTCATTGATTCGGCCTCAGCACTGAATTTAATGCTAGAAAAAACTTCCGTGATTAAACGTCCAGTATTGGTAAAAGACGGGCAAATTATCAGCTTAGGATTTTCTGAACAAGCTTACAAAGAGGCTTTTAGTATCAAATAGTTACTAGTGAAGAATAACATGACTCAATCTAATTATAGTAAAACATTAAGCCTCGCGATTGACCTGCTCTCTCGTCGCTCTAACACGCCTGAAGATGCTGGTTGCCAGGAGTTAATGATTTCTCGCCTTGAGCCATTAGGCTTCAAAATCGAGCGTATGCGTTTTGGCAATGTAGATAATTTATACGCTAGACGCGGCACTACTGGCCCACTACTGGTATTTGCAGGCCATACTGATGTTGTACCAACTGGCCCATTAGAAAAATGGCACACGCCGCCGTTTGAGCCTACAATTAAAGACGGTATGCTGTGCGCACGCGGTGCTGCAGATATGAAAACATCGTTAGCAGCATTCATTACCAGTATTGAAGAATTTATCGCAGAAAACCCAAACCATACAGGTTCTATTGGCTTGCTGATTACCTCAGATGAAGAAGGTGTCGCAGTCGATGGCACGATTAAGGTGGTTGAAGCATTAAAAGCACGTGGTGAATTGATTGATTACTGTATCGTCGGTGAGCCAACCAGTAACAAAGTGGTAGGCGATATGATTAAAAATGGTCGTCGCGGCTCGCTATCTGGCAAGTTAGTCGTTAAAGGTGTCCAAGGCCATATTGCTTACCCGCATTTAGTGAAAAATCCCATTCATATGGTCGCACCTGCCATTAAAGACATGGTAGAAACCGTTTGGGATACTGGAAATGAATACTTCCCACCGACTTCATGGCAAATCTCTAATATGAACGGTGGTACAGGAGCAACCAATGTAGTGCCTGGGGAAGTTGAGATTTTATTCAACTTTAGATTTTGTACGGCAAGCACAGAAGCTAATTTAAAAGAACGTACACACGCCATTTTAGATAAACATGCGCTGGAATATGATTTGGAGTGGGAATATTCACCACCTTATATCACGCCGCGCGGCAATTTGGTTGAGGCGATTACTGAAGCGATTCAGCATGCTTATGGCGTAACACCTGAACTATCCACCACTGGCGGCACTTCTGATGGGCGCTTTATTGCCGATATTTGCAAACAAGTGATTGAGTTTGGACCACTCAACGCAACCATACATAAACTCAATGAATGTGTCGGCGTTGCGGATATTGAGCCGCTTAAAGAAACCTACAAACTCACATTACAAAAATTACTAAAATAAAGTACGTCATGACCAATAACAACACTGCCATCAATGAACTCATTACCATCCGCGACTGGATACGCTTTGCCGTAAGTGAGTTTGAAGCTTCAGACATATTTTACGGTCATGGCACTGATAACGCCTATGATGAAGCGGTATGGCTCATCATGAGTGCGCTGCATTTGCCAATGGACACACTAGAGAATTTTTTAGACGCACGCTTAATCACAAGTGAGCGTACTACGCTTGCAGACTTCATTACGCAGCGCATTACACAACACACGCCTACCGCCTATTTAGTTAAAGAAGCATGGCTACAAGGCCTGAAGTTCTACGTAGATGAGCGCGTCCTCATTCCACGTTCGTTTATTGCTGAGTTATTAAACAATGATTCTAATACTTCAGATTCAAACGCCTTAAGTTTAAATTCTTGGCAATTAAGTCCATGGATTGAATATCCTGAAATGGTAGAAAGCGCTGCGGATCTCTGTACAGGTAGCGGTTGTTTAGGTGTATTGCTCGCTGCTGCATTTCCGAA
>JACMNP010000036.1 GCA_014378495.1 Methylotenera sp.
AGTACGGCCTATCGCCATTACTTCACCCACAGATTTCATTTGCGTCGTTAAGCGTGAATCAGCTTGCGGGAATTTCTCAAAAGCGAAACGCGGAATCTTAGTGACGACATAATCAATTGATGGCTCAAACGAGGTTGGTGTAGCACCGCCAGTGATTTCGTTTCTAAGTTCATCTAACGTAAAGCCAACCGCTAATTTTGCAGCCACTTTAGCAATTGGAAAACCAGTTGCTTTTGAAGCAAGTGCAGATGAACGTGAAACGCGCGGATTCATTTCAATCACAATCATGCGGCCATCATCGGGGTTAATCGCGAACTGTACGTTTGAACCGCCAGTGTCAACGCCAATCTCGCGTAATACTGCCAACGAAGCATTACGCATGATTTGATATTCTTTATCAGTCAGTGTTTGCGCAGGCGCAACGGTAATGGAGTCGCCAGTATGCACACCCATTGGGTCTAAGTTTTCAATCGAGCAAATAATAATACAGTTATCGGCAGAGTCACGCACCACTTCCATCTCGTACTCTTTCCAGCCAAGTAACGACTCTTCAATGAGCAATTCATTGGTTGGCGATGCATCTAAGCCACGCTCACAAATGGTAATGAATTCTTCACGGTTATAAGCAATACCGCCGCCGCTTCCGCCCATGGTGAATGACGGACGGATAATTGCTGGGTAGCCGATGTTCGCCTGCACTTGCAAAGCTTCTTCCATGCTGTGCGCAATCATTGAACGTGCTGAACCTAGACCAATCTTGGTCATCGCTTCTTTGAATTTTTGGCGGTCTTCCGCTTTATCAATCGCTTCTTTGGAAGCACCAATCAGCTCAACATTATATTTAGCAAGCACACCGTGCTTATCTAAATCTAACGCACAATTTAAAGCCGTTTGCCCGCCCATCGTCGGCAACAAAGCATCTGGACGCTCTTTGGCAATAATTTTTTCTACAATTTGCCAAGTCACAGGCTCGATGTAAGTTGCATCCGCCATTTCAGGGTCAGTCATGATGGTAGCTGGGTTAGAGTTCACCAAAATAACGCGGTAACCTTCTTCGCGCAGCGCTTTACATGCTTGTGCACCAGAGTAGTCGAATTCACAGGCTTGGCCAATAACGATTGGGCCCGCGCCGATGATGAGAATAGATTTAATGTCAGTACGCTTAGCCATTAGCCAGCCTTTCTTTGTTCTGATTGTGCTGCTTGCATCATGCTAATAAAGCGATCAAACAAATAACTCATTTCCGTAGGGCCAGGGCTGGATTCAGGGTGACCTTGAAAACTAAACGCAGGTTTATCGGTACGCGCGATACCTTGCAAACTGCCGTCAAATAGCGACACATGCGTGGTTTTGATATTTGCTGGTAGTGTTGATGCATCCACCGCAAAACCATGATTTTGGCTGGTGATATACACGCGTTTTGTTTCAATATCTTGCACAGGGTGATTTGCACCGTGATGACCGAACTTCATTTTATGCGTTTTTGCACCACTAGCTAAACCCAATAATTGATGGCCTAAGCAGATACCAAAAGTTGGAATGCCCGCATCTACTATGGTCTTAATCGCTGTGATCGCATACTCACATGGCTCAGGATCACCAGGGCCATTCGACAAAAATACACCATCTGGCTTGTAAGCTAGAGCATCTGCCGCTGTCGCTTGTGCTGGCAATACAGTCACTTTACAACCACGCGAAACTAACATACGGAGAATATTACGCTTTACGCCGTAGTCATAAGCCACCACATGAAATTGTTGTGCAGGCGCCTCAGTAAAACCCTTACCCAACGCCCATTCGCCATCGGTATATTCGTAAGGCTTTTCACAGCTCACTACTTTAGCCAAGTCCATCCCCGTTAAACCTGGAAAGCCTGCAATTAGGTTCTGCGCTAATGCAACAGCTTTAGCTTCATCAGCCTCACCAGCAATAATAGCACCAGTTTGCGCACCTTTTTCACGGAGGATTCTAGTGAGTTTACGCGTATCAATATCTGCAATCGCCACAATGTGATTGGCAAGCAGGTATTCAGCTAAAGATTGTGTGTTTCTGAAATTACTGTGTGTTAATGGCAAATCGCGAATAATCAAACCGCTGGCATATACCTGACCAGACTCGACATCTTCAGGGTTAACTCCGTAATTACCAATGTGCGGATAAGTGAGTGTAACGATTTGCTTAGTGTAAGATGGATCAGTCAGAATTTCTTGATAGCCTGTCATGGAAGTGTTGAATACAACTTCAGCAACAGTGTGACCAGAAGCACCGATTGATGTACCACGAAACACAGTTCCATCTGCAAGTACGAGTATGGCGGGCAGGTTTTGTGGCACAATAACTCCTTGTTTTACAGCGTTAAATAATTTTTATTCTTTTTCCATCATGAACAGATGGCAGATATGCAAAACGGGATGAGTTGTTATACTCTTCCCGTTTCAGAATTAACGAATTATAGCGAAAAACTGTCAGCATTTCAACGTCAAAAATGTAAATAGATAGTGACAAAGCAAAAGGTGCATCATGATTAAATCAATTTCTGAACTCATCGCAGCGCATCATATACACGAAGTAGAGTGCGTTATTCCAGATATGACAGGCATTGCCAGAGGCAAAATTTTACCTAAAGATTTATTTTTAAATGCAGGTGAAATGCGCTTACCCAAGAGCGTGCTACTCAACACTGTGAACGGCCAACAACCTGACAATGGCCCTTATGTAGGTGATACCGACCCTGACATGGTCTGCAAGCCTGACACCTCCACTTTTCGCGTTGTGCCTTGGGCAGCCGAGCCAGTGGCTGTGGTGATTCATGATTGTTTTGAGTGGGATGGTTCGCCAGTTGCATTATCGCCCCGCGCTGTATTGCGCCGCGTGATTGAGTTATACACAGAACGTGGCTGGCGACCAATAGTGGCGCCTGAAATGGAGTTTTATCTAGTCGCACGCCATCAAAATCCACATGAGCCTTTGCAACCACCTATTGGCCGCACAGGTAAGCCAGAATCTGGCAGACAAAGTTATTCTATTGATGCAGTGAATGATTTTGACCCATTTTTCATGGAGCTTTCCAAGTTCTGTGATGTACACAGATTAGGCGTTGAAACTTTGATTCACGAGGCTGGCGCAGGTCAGATGGAAATTAACTTTACACACGGTGACCCGTTAGAATTGGCTGACCGCGTATTTTTGTTCAAGCGTACCGTACGTGAAACTGCGCTAAGACATGGCATTTTCGCGACATTTATGGCTAAGCCTATGGAAGCTGAGCCTGGTAGCGCGATGCATATCCATCAAAGTATTGTTGATGCTGATGGCAAGAACATTTTCAGCAAGGCCGACGGTAGCGCAAGTGCAGAGTTCTTTCATTATATCGCTGGCCTGCAAACCTATGTTCCACAAGTGATGCCGATGTTCGCGC
The DNA here is from genome assembly GCA_014378495.1 of Methylotenera sp. Lineage (GTDB taxonomy): Bacteria > Pseudomonadota > Gammaproteobacteria > Burkholderiales > Methylophilaceae > Methylotenera. The sequence continues at coordinate 3,419 of JACMNP010000036.1, forward strand.
CTTATGTGAACTCATACCGACGCCTTTCACCTTTTATGTCAGCCCCTACCAATGTGAGCTGGGGTTACGACAATCGCACTTGTGGTATTCGTATTCCAAATTCAGATGCCCATAATAGGCGCATAGAAAATCGCGTGCCTGGTGTGGATGTAAATCCTTATTTAGCGATAGCCGCCACCTTAGCTTGCGGCTATCAAGGTATGGTTGATGCCTTACAACCTGCCGAACCATTGAGCACTAGCGCTTGGAATATGGCACATGACTTGCCGCACCACCTTGAAGACGCTATTGAAAAACTACGCGCCTGCACACCTATGCATGACCTGTTAGGTGCAAAATTTGTTGATGCGTTTTGTGCAGTGAAAGAGTTAGAATATGGTACTTATAATCGGGTGATTAGCTCTTGGGAGCGTGAGCATTTGTTGCTATTAGTTTAGATTTAGTTGGCAGACTCTGAATGATCAGCGGTATAAACTGAGTAGCAATTTCGACCTTGTCTCTTAGCAACGTACATCGCACTATCCGCATATTTAATCAGATTGTAAGGATCATTATCATGCCTAGGATAAAGCACAATACCCACACTTGCGCCGATTTGTAATAGATGCTCTGCAATAGTAAATGGCATCGCTAATTCAGCCACAACCTTCTCTGCAGTTGTTATTGCTTCTTGCTCAACTCTAAGCTTTGGCAACAGCACAATAAACTCATCCCCTCCGATGCGCGCAACCGTATCTTCTTCCCTCAATAACCTAATTAGGCGTGCTGTGACACTTTTTAATAACTCATCGCCAACAGCGTGGCCATAAGTATCGTTAATTATCTTAAAGTTATCTAAATCAATAAAAAACACTGCCACTATACGCTGCGTACGCTTAGCTGATTTGAGTGCTTGCGTCATTCTGTCTTCTAATAATCTACGGTTTGGCAAGCCAGTCAATGCATCATTATTAGCCAGCTCATTAAGTTGTGAAGTTGAATGCAATTGCTCTGAAAACAATTTATCCCTAACTTTATTTTGGTAGAAGAAACCTATCAAAATACCTAAAAATATCAAGGTGGTGACTACAGGTACAATAGTTTTTTTAAGCACGCGCCTATTCCAATCTGTAGCAGCAACATCAATACTCAACATCACAAAATTAGGCGTGTGGATGGTTGAGGTGACGGGAACCCGTGTACTGACCCAAGTACCCCAATGATCTGTCACTGGCCCTTCTACATAAGGCTTTCTGGTATTCATCACATGCTTCAGTTCTGCACTTGCTTCAACAAAAACTTCACCCAGCTGTGAAATTTCTGATGGCGGTTGCGGGCTGGCATCTAATAAAAACTTAACTTGATTATTATCTTGGTAAAGCAAATAAATAAAATGGCACTCAGAATTCACTTTACATGCGTTTTTAAGTTGCAGTTCAAGTTGTGCTAAATCGCTGGCTTTAATTTGGTTGGGGTTAACATTTAACGTAGCCGCAAATGGCTTCCAATCTATAGATTGCTCTATTGTATTGGTATAAGTGATTAAATTATCCCGCATTTCCTCATCTTGAGCATGACTCACATAGATGCTGAACATGACGCCAATCACTAAGGTCAGAAAGAATAAGATGAAGTACCAGAATTTTGGCTGATATTGGATATGTCTCAATTTTATAAACTTAAGCATATGACTGAATATCAAACATTATGTAGTAATGGAATATTTAACTTGAGAATTTAGATCTATTTTTTTAAATTTAAAACGTCTTGCATGTCATACAAACCTGACGTTTTGTCATTTAAGAACTTAACCGCTCGTAATGCGCCTAGCGCAAATGTAGCGCGGCTACTCGCTTTATGCGTTAACTCTACACGCTCTCCGGTGCCTGCAAATAACACAGTATGGTCTCCCACCACATCACCACCACGTACTGTCGCAAAACCTATGGTGGTAGGGTCGCGTTCACCTGTTACACCCTCACGACCATATACTGCACATTCTTCTAAATTGCGTCCTAAAGCAGTTGCCGCGGCTTCACCTAGGCGCAATGCCGTACCAGAAGGCGCATCTACTTTATATCGGTGATGTGATTCAATAATTTCAATGTCATACCCTTCATTCAATATCTTAGCGGCTGACTGTACTAAGTTGATGAGTAAAGTCACCCCTACACTCATATTTGGTGCAAATACGATTGCAATATTTTTAGCTGCAGCTTCAATCGCAAGTTTTTGCTCAATTGAAAAACCTGTAGTGCCAATAATCATTTGCACATTGGCTGTTTGGCATGCTCTTAAATACAACATACTTGCTTCAGGACGTGTGAAGTCGACTAATACATCTGCACCTTTTAAAGCAACTTCAATGTTATCCGTCACTATTACGCCAGATATTTTGCCTTGTTGCTCACCGGCATCGCGGCCTAATTGTGGATTGTCTGCTCTATCGAGTGCGCCACTGAGTACT
>JACMNP010000184.1 GCA_014378495.1 Methylotenera sp.
AGTATACAAGGCGATTTAATGTACCAATCGCCCCCTTCAAAATATAAATCTCATGAAAATCCACCACAATGGTTCGTGAATTTACTCTCACCGCATGAGAAATCAGTCATGCGTTTGGTGCGTTATGGCAAGTTAGAAATCATCCCCAATCCATCTGGTGCCATTCGTGAAGCTTGGGGTAAGGTAAGCTCATTACTTTGGATAGGCTTAAGCTTTTTTATTTTACTGAATAGTATGGTGTATTGGATGTTAGGCCATTGGTTACGACCTTTGCAGCCTATGTTAACCGCTATAAATAAAATGGAGCAGGGCGATTTAAGTACGCGTTTGCCTAAGTTTAATTTGCCTGAGTTTGAGCGTATAGGTCATAGCCTAAATCGTATGGCGGAATCGCTCAATGCAGAGCGTCAGCTGGAAGAAAACCGTCAATTGACACAAGTGATTCAAAAACATATTGAAGATGAGCGCAGAAGTTTAGCGCGCGAGTTACATGATGAGTTAGGACAATATGTGACTGCGATTAAAACCTTTGCGGTCGCCATTGTCAATAAAACTAAGGTTACAACTACCAGTGCTGGTATGCCAGATATTGCTGCGAATGCACAAGTCATCGTGTCTGCCGCTAACCAAATCTACGATGGAATGCATAATATTATTCGCCAGTTAAGGCCTGGCTCTTTAGATAATTTAGGATTAGCCGAAACTTTGAAGGATGTGGTGAGCACTTATCAAGCACAGCACCCAAAAATTACGATGAATTTGCAATTAAATGGTGATTTACAAGGCTTAGGTGAAACTGTCAGCATCAATTTGTATCGAATAGTGCAAGAGTCGTTAAATAACGCGCTTAAATATGCAAAGGCGACTAGGATAGACGTGCAGTTAACTAAAAATACCAAAGGTGATTTGCAGTTAAGTGTCAAAGATAATGGTGTTGGGATGGATGTAGAAGCCGTTGACCAAACTAAGCATTTTGGTTTGCTGGGTATGCGTGAGCGTGTACAAGCTTTGCATGGCAGCTTTAAGGTAGATTCTACGCTTAAAGCAGGCACGGCCATTTATATTAATATTCCTTACCAACCTTTAAACCATTAGTTAGGCTATGTTTAGTGATACCTTAATTAACCGTACGATACAAATATCACAATCATATTTTATGACCCAGCAATGGGGGAGAGCCGCAACATGAGTCAAATTAATGTCATGCTAGTAGATGACCACGCAGTGGTACGCATGGGTTTTAAAATGTTGCTTGAAACTGATGCTGACATTAAGGTGGTTGCCGAAGCTGAGAGTGGAGAGCTGGCAATCACAAGATATATGGAACATAAGCCGCATGTAGTGATTATGGATATCACAATGCCAGGTATTGGTGGTTTAGAAGCCATAGAGCGCATTTTAGCCAAAGATAGTAATGCTAGAATTTTGGTGCTTTCTGCACATGAAGATTCAGTACATCCTAAACGTGTACTCAATGCAGGTGCAATGGGATATTTAACCAAAAGATCAGCCGCTGAAGAGTTGATTAAGGCGATTAGAACCGTTGCCACAGGTAAAAAATATTTAGAAGCGAGTGTCGCACAACAAATGGCGATACAGCAATTATCTGGTGACCAAAACCCTGTAGATGTATTGTCCGCCCGTGAGTTTGAAGTATTTATGTCATTAGCAAAAGGTAAAACCACCAACGAGATTGCAGAAACTTTGTTTTTAAGTCCGCGTACGGTTGGCACACATTTATACAATATCAAGCAAAAACTTAATGCTAATAACTCAGCAGAAATCGCCTTGATTGCGATGCGCAGTGGCTTGATTGACCCTTAATCATCTCGCTTAATTTTTAAACGTATTGATTAAAAATAGCGGGCTACATTTAGTTCGCCCTGCCTAGATAACTCTACCAAAGCTTTCTCTCCGCTATACACTTTGCCCATTTCTGGCGGAATTAAAAACGTAATCGGTTGTTTTTCATTACCTTGACTATTATTGTATGCGGCTCCAATCGCGATCTGCCATTGTTTCCATTCGGCTTTAGGTGGCAGGCTAGTAGCACCTTGTAATCTAGCTTTTTCAAGTATATTTTGTTTCTCATCTCCTACCAATAAACTCCAAACTTCCACTTGTACCAGCTTGGTTTCTTGCATCATTTGTAATTGGATGTCTTCATCAAGTGGGTTGGCGGGTGCAGGTTCAATTTGTGCTGTTACGGTTTCAAAGGCTGCATTGATGAAAGCGATTTGATAAGGATCAGGCGGCGTATTTTTTAATGGCATCTTTTGCGCGGCAAGCTTATCATTTTTCTCCTGCGATTCTATTGCTGCGGCGGTTGCTTGGTCTGCGCCATGCATTAGCATAGAGCGCACTAATTGTTGGGCAACAGTGCCGCCTAGGCAACCATATAGTCCCAAGGACATTGCAGCAACTGTTAGCCATTTAATTGTGATTCGTAATGCCATGATTGTATTAAACACAACATTTATAACGTGGGAGGGTTAGATTACTGCGCTAGCAAGCGATTGTCTAGTGATTTATTGATTAAGTGCTTGTTATCACTAGGTTTTAATTAGATGATTCCATTAAATTGTAGGCGCTAATATTCAAAATCTAATATTTAACGTGTACTACGCACGCTGATAACGCCGCTTAAAATAATCAGCCCAATTGCCAACCAAGCATCTAAGCTTAAATGTTCGTGCCACCATATTATTCCAAATAAACTTGCTATCACTACGGTAACATAGGCTAAGCTGGCAACCACCAATGTATCGCCAGTGCGATAAGCCCTCGTCATGGCTAACTGTGCGATAGTAGCAGAAACGCCTAAGCCTAATAAAACTGGTAAATCTTGCCAAGTTATTGGGTGAAAAGTATCAAAGAACATCCAAAAACCAGCACCAATTGTTGAAATTAAGGTGAAGTAAAATACTGTTCGCCAATCAGGCTCATTCACTTTACCCAGCAGTTTTACGTGCATATAAGCAAAGGCGGCACCAATTCCTGACAGCAAGCCAAGGCTCCCAGCTAGCCAATCTGCATGAGTAAAGCTGGGTTTGAGTAACAAGCTAACACCTATAAAGCCAACAATAAGTCCAATAAATAAAGTTTTTTTAGGTTTTTCGTGCAAAAATATGGGCGTGATCACTGCCAAAAATAATGGTGATGTGTAGTTAAGTGTAATTGCGGTAGCGAGCGGCAAATGGGCGATAGCGTAAAAAAATAACGCTAGCGATGCAAAGCCAACCACTGCACGTGACATTTGTTTAAACATCACTGGTGTTGCGAGCGGTAATTTTTTAGTATGGATATATAGCCAAATGGTAATTAAACCAAAAAGTGATCGATAAAATACCAGCTCACCACTACTAAATTTTTGTGCGCCAACTTTTACCAATGCCCCCATGATTGCAAAACCTAAGGCAGCCACGAGCATCCACAAGCTACCCAAATTTGGTAGAGACTTTGGCAAGGGATTTTGCAGAGAAAAGTTACCTAACTTAAATTGATTAAATTTCATTATTTAGCATATTGCCTAAGTTGCTATTTATTTCAAGCAATAATTGTTTAAAAATTAATGGCTTTGCTGCATAAGTAGTACAGCAAAGTAGTGCTGTAAACTTGCTAATCTCTGGCTTTTCAGCTAATCTCACACTTAAATAATTGATTAAAAAAACGTGATATTACATTGCGTTAAAGTAAAAATAATAATGATATTAAAATCTTGAGGAGATGCACCACATGAAAAATCCATTAGATTCAGTTTCAGGCACAATTATCGCAGGCTTAGTGCTCACGCTAGTATTATATTTGATTGTTAAAAACGTGTTGGTGGGAGCATAAATCATGGAATTTTTACCAGGAATTGCACGTTGGTTGCACATTATGGCCGGCATTACTTGGGTTGGATTACTCTATTATTTTAATCTAGTACAAATGCCCGCATTAAAAGATGCCGCTGTAGATGGTACCGCATTAGGGATTACCAAACATATAGCACCACGCGCTTTGTTGTGGTTTCGTTGGGCTTCATTAGCCACTTGGGTCGCAGGTGCTTGGTTGCTTGGCAAAGGCTTTGTCGCCGCATTTTTATTACGTGATGGCTATGCTGGTATTGGTGTTGGTGCTTGGTTAGGCACTATTATGTTGTTCAATGTTTGGCATTTAATTTGGCCAAACCAGAAAAAAATATTAGGGATCAAACCAGCGAGTGATGCAGAGAAAGCTAAAGCACGTAGAATTGCTTTTTTAGCGTCTCGCACGAATATGATGTTATCAATTCCAATGTTATTTTTTATGGCAAATGGATTGTCGCATCGAGCCATAGTCGGTCTTTAGTGGTTTAGTCATGCTCACTAACGGCGGCATTAGTCGCCGTTTTTATTTTGTTAAAGTCATTTTTTAATAAAAACTAAACCAAAGATAGTTCGTCATAATTAAGTAAGCTTAGGCCTTTACATTATTAAGTTAAATTTTATATAAAGTTATCTATGTCAGATCATTTAATGAATACCTATATGCGTCAACCAGTTACTTTTACTAAAGGTGAAGGTGTTTGGCTGTGGGACAACAAAGGTGAAAAATATTTAGACGCGCTTGCAGGCGTTGCTGTTAATGGCCTTGGTCATGCGCATCCAAAATTAGTCAAAGTAATTAGCGAGCAAGTTGCTAAATTAATACACGTATCTAACATTTACCATATTGCTGAGCAAGATGCGCTAGCAGATAAGTTGTGCGCTATTACTGGCATGGATAAAGTGTTTTTTTGCAACTCAGGTTGCGAGGCCAATGAAGCCAGTATTAAGTTAGCAAGGCTATATGGGCACAATAAAGGGATAGAAAATCCTGAAATTATTGTAATGGATAAATCATTCCACGGTCGCACCATGGCTACACTTTCTGCAACGGGAAACCGCAAAGTACAAGCAGGTTTTGAACCATTAGTGAGTGGTTTTATTCGTGTGCCTTATGATGATATTGAAGCAGTGAAACAAATTGCCTCGCGTCGCAATAATGTTGTGGCTATTTTGGTTGAGCCTGTACAAGGTGAGGGAGGGATTAACATCCCTAAAGATGCCAGTGGTTATTTAGAAACGCTACGCCAAATCTGTGATGCGCATGATTGGTTACTAATGTTAGATGAAGTACAAACAGGCGTTGGTCGCACAGGTACTTGGTTTGCTTTTCAACATACCAATATTAAGCCAGATGTCATGAGTTTGGCTAAAGGTTTGGCTTCCGGTGTGCCCATAGGCGCTTGTTTGGCTGCTGGTAAAGCTGCTACAGTATTTACCTATGGCAAGCATGGCTCTACTTTTGGAGGCAATCCATTAGCGACAGCAGCGGGATTAGCGACACTAAATATCATCGAAGAAGAAGGCCTACGTGAAAATGCTGAGAAAATTGGCAATCTCATTCGTGAAGGCTTCAAAACTGAGTTTAAAAACACCAACGGTGTGGTCAATATAAGAAACGCAGGTTTGATGATAGGTATAGAGCTAGATCAACCTTGTGGAGAATTAGCCAAACTTGCCTTAGAAGCCAAACTTTTGATTAATGTCACTGCCGATAAAGTAGTGCGGCTATTACCGCCATTGGTGATGAATGAAGCGGAAGCTAACGAGCTAGTGCAGCGTTTAGCAATAGTGATCAAGGCTTTTTTATTAACTACACAAGAGATTAAAACTAGCGCAATAAGTCATCATGTGATGAATAATGAGACATTAGCAGTACCACATTTAGATTAGAAATTTAGACTGTCAATTAAAACTAGCAGATTAAATGAGTAATTGAGATTAAACTCATTACAAAAGCTGCGATCACTACATATGGCAAACAATATGGCAATAAAACATTTCTTACAATTCAATGACTTAAATCGTGATGAGCTTGAACACGTATTTGCACGGGCAAGCTGGATTAAAAATCAATTTAAAACTTACCAGCAATATTGGCCTTTACAAGACCGTACTTTGGTCATGATTTTTGAAAAAGCAAGCACACGGACGCGTTTATCATTTGAGGCGGGAATGCATCAACTTGGGGGCTCAGCGATTTATTTAAATACACGTGATTCACAATTAGGCCGTGGTGAACCTGTGGAAGATGCTGCGCAGGTCATCTCGCGCATGAGCGATATTGTGATGATACGTACATTTGAGCAAGAGATCATTGAGCGTTTTTCAGCTAATTCCCGTGTGCCAGTAATCAATGGTTTAACGAATGAATATCATCCATGTCAAATTTTGGCGGATATTTTTACCTTTATTGAGCATCGCGGTTCAATCCAAGGTAAGACCGTGGCTTGGATTGGTGATAGTAATAATGTCTGTAATACTTGGTTGCAGGCGGCAGAGGTCTTAGATTTTAATGTGCATGTTTCAACGCCACCTGGTTATGAAGTAGAACCAGAGCGCGCTAACTTGTACGGCAATGATCACTATGAAGAGTTTGCTGACCCGATGGAAGCTGCAAAAGATGCCGATTTAGTGACTACCGATGTATGGACCAGTATGGGTTTTGAAGCGGAAAATGAAGAGCGTATGCGTGACTTTGCCGACTGGCAGGTTGATAGCGATATGATGCGCGTAGCTGCAAAAAATGCGTTATTTATGCATTGTTTGCCTGCGCACCGAGGCGAAGAAGTTGCGGCCGATGTGATTGATGGTACGCAGTCTGTAGTATGGGATGAGGCAGAAAATCGCTTACATGTACAAAAAGCATTGATGGAATATTTGCTTTTAGGCAAAATCAAATAAGCTTTGTATTTCATGAATTGGTTTAAAATCAGTGACTTCTCAGAAAATTAATTATCATATCCTGCCCGTAGCTGCCACTATGGTAGGGGTGTGTATGACAGTAATTTCGTTAGTACAGTTGGTGCCAAAAAATGCGATATCTTCATGGGCTGATGAAATATTAGCGATAGATTCGCTGCTCTTTTTGGTGAGCGCTTGGCTGTCATACTGGACTTTAAGACATGAAGAGCAAGCAGAGAAATTAGAGAATATTGCAGATTGGTTGTTTTTAAGTGGGTTAAGCGTGATGGGTTTTGTAAGCGTGTTAATTGCTTTTGATTTGTTTTTGAATAAATAGCCGAGTAAATAAACCAGGTAATAAAATTGCTGAATGAATAAAATAATTAGATAAACAGTTAAATCGGGAATGTTAAGTAATGAGTAATGCAAAAAAAGAAATCAACAAAGTAGTATTAGCTTATTCAGGCGGATTAGATACGTCTGTCATTTTGAAATGGCTACAAGACGAATATAAATGTGAAGTGGTCACTTTTACTGCTGATTTAGGCCAAGGTGAAGAGTTAGAGCCAGCACGCGCAAAAGCTAAAGCTGCAGGCGTAAAAGAGATTTACATTGATGATGTACGTGAAGAGTTCGTGCGTGATTTTGTATTTCCAATGTTTCGTGCGAATACGGTTTATGAAGGCGAGTATTTATTAGGTACTTCAATTGCACGACCGCTGATTGCTAAACGTTTGATTGAAATTGCTGCAGAAACGAATGCGGATGCTATTTCACACGGCGCCACTGGTAAGGGTAACGATCAAGTACGTTTTGAGCTAGGTGCTTATGCTTTAAACCCAAATATTCAAATTATCGCGCCATGGCGCGAGTGGGATTTGTTAAGTCGGGAAAAGCTTATGAACTATGCTGAAAAACATGGCATTCCAGTCGACATGAAACATAAACAAGGTGGTAGTCCATACAGTATGGATGCCAACTTATTGCACATTTCGTACGAAGGCCGTCACTTAGAAAATCCAGCTGCAGAAGCTGAGGAAACGATGTGGCGTTGGAC
>JACMNP010000185.1 GCA_014378495.1 Methylotenera sp.
GCGCGTTAATGCTTTCCCAGTTATTCATATCAACCTTGATAATGCACTTTAGACTTTTTTTTGTAAAGACTTTACGCTTTATACCTATAAAAATTAAACACTGCAATTCAAGTTAATTATGAATGAATAGTTCGTTTTAGAATCTTTGCAATGAGTTGTTGAGGCGAAGATTCTGGGTAAGCAAGTTTTTTTTGTGGCAAGTGCAACGTTTGTTCCATCATGTATTGGCCAGATAACACAGCGTGTAATACCTGATCTGAATAAACAATCCAACTAGAATTCGCAGGAAACTCAAAAGTCATTTGTGGCGCGTTAAGCTGGTAATCTAAGTCTGCTTTCGCTAAATCATGTAAGTGCAACATAGTGTGGTCATATTCGCCACGCATAGTTTTGGTAATGCCCAGTAAATACATTAATTTAGATTGTGTCTTGCTGTAGCGAGGAACTTTTTGAATAAACTTAGCCACCATGTCGGAAAATGGTTCACCTATCTTCCATACACGTGGCTTATTATCTGGATTTACGTTGGTAAACACGCGTAATATGCGTTCGCCATGAGTAGGTTTTGAAGGAAATGAATCCGCATGTAGGCGGCTATCGTCTTTGCGCCAACTGGTTTTCCTGCCTTCAGCCTCAATAGATCTCAGGCTGGTGTTGGCTGGTTTTGCAAAATCAGCGTAACTTGGCAGTAAATGTTGAATAAGTTGCTTTGCACTCAATGCGTAACGTTCAATCAGTTGTGACATTGCTGTTAAATCATTTGGACTACCTTGCGCGCCCCGAATAGAGCGTTCATTGCCACGCAAGTAAATGTTTTTAGCTTTGCCATCAGACCAGTCTGGAGATAAAAAACGTTGTTCATCAGGCAATAAATTAAAGCCCAAATTGGGTAAAAATAAAACCCCACCATGCTCCAAGTGTTCAATATAGCTTTGCTGCTGTGTGGCAGATGCATTAGCTTGAAAGCTATCGAACGGCAAGGTAATGATAGGGTTTTTGAGATTGGCCATATTTATATGCTGTATTAAATATGATGCTACATATTTTTAATGATTTCATCGCCAAATTCTGACGTACCAACTTGTGTAGCACCTTCCATTTCGCTAGAGAAGTCGCTAGTCACACGTTTTGCAATAATTGCTTTTGCTACGCCACTAATCACGAAATCTGCCGCTTCAACCCAACCTAAATGACGCAACATCATTTCAGCCGAAAGAATGATTGAGCTTGGATTCGCGATGTTTTTACCTGCAATTTTAGGTGCTGTACCGTGTGTAGCTTCAAACATTGCTACGGTGTCACTTAAATTGGCACCTGGTGCAATACCAATGCCGCCGACTTGTGCTGCTAACGCATCGCTCATGTAATCACCGTTTAAGTTAAGTGTTGCAACTACATCATAATCTTGCGGGTGCAATAGAATTTCTTGCAAGAATGCGTCAGCGATACAGTCTTTAATGAGCATGCCATTTGGCAATTTACACCATGGGCCACCATCAACCTCAACTGCGCCAAATTCTTGCTTGGCGACTTCATAACCCCAATCCCTAAAACCACCTTCAGTGAACTTCATGATATTGCCTTTGTGGGCAATGGTGAGTGATCTGCGGTTATTATCAATAGCGTATTGAATCGCTTTGCGCACTAAGCGTTGGCTGCCTTCTTTTGAGACTGGTTTTATCCCAATCGCTGAAGACTCTGGAAAGCGAATTTTTTTACGCATACCCATATCGCTTAAAAAGCTGATGACTTTTTCTACTTCATCCGTGCCCGCTGCCCACTCAATACCCGCATAAATATCTTCCGTATTTTCACGGAAAATCACCATATCTGTTTTTTCTGGATGTTTCACTGGGCTAGGCACACCCGTAAAATATTGTACTGGGCGCAAGCAGACGTATAAGTCTAGTTCTTGGCGTAACGATACGTTTAATGAACGTATGCCACCACCCACTGGCGTAGTGAGCGGACCTTTGATTGAAACGACATAATCGCGCACAGCATGCATTGTTTCAGCGGGTAACCAGTCATTAGGGCCATAAACTTTAGTCGCTTTTTCCCCTGCGTAAACTTCCATCCATGAAATTTTACGTGAGCTGCCATAAGCTTTATTCACCGCAGCATCTACTACTTTAATCATAGGTGGCGTGATATCAGCCCCTATACCATCACCTTCAATAAATGGGATAATAGGGTTATTAGGTACATTTAACGTATTGTCTGCATTGACGGTGATTTTTTCGCCAATACTTGGTACGTTAATTTTGCCATCAATCTTACTTTTTGCGGTCATGATATGTTTCCTAAAGTTGCGTTTTTAATTTAAAGCTAATGATCATTTTATTCAATAAACCCTTTAACGTAGTGTGCCAGTTCACGCCGCATGAAAAGCACCCTACGTTAAAAGACTTTATTCCTATTCCGCATGTCTATGCCGCAGGGAGATTAGACACGGATAGTGAAGGTTTACTTATTTTAACCGATGATGGCATGTTGCAACACCGATTAAGTGACCCAAAACATAAAGAAGTGAAAACTTATTGGGTGCAGGTAGAAGGTGCAGCTTCAGATATTGATTTAGCACCTTTAAGACAAGGTATAGATTTGGGCGATTTTGTTGCAAAATCAGCGCAAGCAAGTGTGATTGCGGGGCCTGAACGGTTGTGGCTACGTGATCCGCCAATCCGTGAGCGGAAAGCGATACCCACTTCTTGGTTGGAAATTAAAATCGCTGAAGGTAAAAATAGGCAAGTCAGGCGAATGACCGCGAAAATTGGTTTTCCTACATTGCGTCTAGTCAGATATTCGATTGGCAACTATACGATTGATGATATTGAAATTGGACAATTTAAAGTAATTTAAGAAGGGTTTTTAAAGTGATGAAACCGATTATTATTTTTCGTAATGTGGCACATGAAGGTCCTGGTTATTTAGGTGACTTTTTAACTGAAAAAAATATTCCTTGGCAAATTGTCAACACATATGATTTAGAAAGTTTACCAAGCGCCATACTCAGCTATAGCGGCGTTGTGCTAATGGGTGGGCCGATGAGCGTGAATGACGATTTGCCTTGGATTGCGCCAGTATTAAATTTAATCAGAGAAGCCTATGCCGCTGATATTCCCTTACTAGGGCATTGCTTAGGCGGTCAATTAATCAGCAAAGCATTGGGTGGAATAGTGACGCAGGGCGCTGTAAAAGAAATTGGCTGGGGTGAAGTCACCGTGAGCCAAAATGAAGCAGCACAACATTGGTTTGGTGAGATTGAAGGCTTTAACAGCTTTCATTGGCATGGAGAGACATTTAGTTTGCCGCCAAATGCAGTGCATATATTAGCAAGCCCTTATTGCCAAAATCAAGCCTATGCAATCGGTAAACATTTAGCTCTTCAAACGCATATTGAAGTGACGGCCGAGATGGTGCAAAGCTGGTGTGACATTGGCGAGGATGAATTGGCTGAAGCGTCCTCTAGTTCACTAGATTTGTATAAAGGAGTGCAGCAAGCGAATGTAATGCAAGAGAACTTGCCGTTACACTGTTTTTTTCTAAATAAAGTGGCGAAACAAGTTTATGGCCAGTGGATTAAAGGCTTGGTCAACTGATAGCGCAATCAAGAAAGCATCAATATGTTAAAATTACGCAAATTTCTAAGAGAAAAGCATCATGTCTGGTAATACATTTGGCACACTTTTTACATTAACTTCATTCGGTGAATCCCACGGTGCTGCCATTGGTGGCGTTGTAGATGGCTGTCCGCCAGGCCTTGAATTAAGCGCAGAAGATTTACAAATTGATTTAGACCGTCGTAAGCCAGGTACATCTCGTCATGTTACACAGCGGCAGGAAGCTGATGCGGTTGAAATACTTTCCGGTGTATTTGAGGGCAAAACCACTGGTGCGCCGATTGGCTTGTTGATACGTAATACTGATCAACGTAGTCAAGATTACAGCAAAATTATGGATACCTTCCGCCCAGGCCATGCTGATTATACTTATGCTCAAAAGTATGGCGTACGTGATTACCGCGGTGGTGGTCGTTCAAGTGCGCGTGAAACTGCGGTTAGAGTCGCAGCTGGTGCCATTGCAAAAAAATGGCTAAGTGAGCGTTTTGGTGTCACTGTACGTGGCTATATGAGCCAATTAGGCGAAATTGATATTCCGTTTGAGAGTTGGGATGGCGTTAATGACAATCCATTTTTCTCTCCAAACAACAGCGTGCTGCCAACACTAGAGGCATACTTAGATAAGATTCGTGCTGAGCGAGATTCTGTGGGTGCACGTATTACTGTGGTCGCAGAAGGTGTGCCTGTAGGCTGGGGCGAGCCAGTATTTGATAGATTGGATGCAGATATTGCGCATGCCATGATGAGTATCAATGCCGTAAAAGGCGTAGAAATTGGTGCGGGTTTCGATTCAATTGCACAGCGTGGTAGTGTGCATTCTGATGAAATGACTCCAGAAGGTTTCGTGACGAATCATGCAGGTGGTGTATTGGGTGGCATCTCTAATGGTCAAGAAATTCGCGTGAATGTGGCGTTAAAACCAACTTCGAGTATTCCACAAGAACGCCGTTCGATTGATCAAAATGGTAATGCAGTTACCATGCAAACCACGGGTCGTCATGACCCTTGTGTGGGCGTGCGTGCTACTCCTATTGCTGAGGCAATGTTAGCCTTAGTGTTGATGGATCATGCTTTGCGTCATCGCGCGCAAAATGCGGATGTGATTTCAACCATACCTAAGCTGTAACTACTTGTGAGTGGTGTTTTAACACAGCAGAAAAATCAGCATCGCTCTTTACACTTTAAGCTTGCGCGTTTTTACTTTATTTATTATTTCTTTGTAGGGGCATTTACACCTTATTGGGGTTTATATTTAAAATCTGAGCAATTTTCAGTGGCAGACATTGGTATCTTAATGTCTCTATTTCAAATCAGCAGAATCTTTGCACCGAATTTTTGGGGTTGGCTGGCTGACCACACAGGCAAACGTGCACAATGGGTTAGGCTTACCGCTTTTTTGGGTATGTGTGGCTTTACAGCTGTATTTTGGGCGCATGGTTTTTTCTGGTTATTCGCAGTAATGGCGGCCTTAAGTCTATTTACCAGCTCCACGTTACCTCTAGCGGAATCACTGACATTAGCGCATTTAGCTAAGACTAAAGGCCATTACAGTCGCATACGTATGTGGGGTTCGCTAGGGTTTATTGTCGCAGCGGTCATTTTAGGTTTTTTAATCGATTTTTCCGGTATTAAAAGCCTATTATGGTTTGTGTTAGCAGTGCAAATTACCTTGTTTGGGCTCTCATTCACCTTGCCAGATCCTAAAGTCGCTCCTCATGAGCACGACCACTTTTCAATCTGGCAAGTGATCAAGCAACCAAACGTCATTGCCTTATTGGTAGGGTGTTCATTGATGGTCACAGCACATGGCGTTCTATATAACTTTTATTCAATCTATTTAAGTGAACATGGCTACAGCAAAGGCATGATAGGGTTGTTATGGGCAGTAGGTGTTATTTGTGAAATTGGCACTTTTATGCTCATGCCAAAAATCATGGCACGATTCAGTTTAAAAACAATCTTAATGATTAGTTTAGTATTAGCAGTGGTTCGGTTTAGTTTAATTGGTCTTGCTGTTGACCATATTGGTTGGCTGATTTTAGCGCAAAGCTTGCATGCGGCAACGTTTGGCAGCTTTCATGCTGCTTCAGTCGAGGTGATTACCAAGTTTTTTAATGGCCGACATCAAGCAAAAGGGCAGGCGATTTACAACAGTGTTGCTTATGGCGTTGGCGGCACGATAGGCGGAGTAGCGGGCGGGTTTGCCCTCCAATATTTTGGAGGACAAAAAACCTTTATGCTTGCGGCGATATTCCCACTGTTAGGTTTATTAGTGATAGGATTTGGATTGAAGTTAAGTCAAAATCAAGCGTTGGGTAAGAATCAGCCACATAATCAAGGAATGTTCAGATGACTTTACATACGCTATTGAGAACAAACAATATTTTAAGATTGAATTCTTTGTTATTAAGTATGCTTTTAAGCAATGTTTGCATGGCTGATACACAAGTGAATATTGTTGGTCTATTTAGTGAAAAAGCCGTGGTTATCATCAACGGTGGAAAGCCAAAAACACTGAGTGTTGGCCAAACTAGTGATGGGGTTAAATTGCTTAGCGCTAACAGTACCTCGGCCACCTTACTAATAGAAGGTAAAACTAAACAACTGGGCATGGGGCAGGCCGCTTCAGTAGGCGGTGGTTCAGCAAATACTAACTCCAGTGTGACGCTGTATGCCAATACTGACGGCCACTTTATTTCAGACTGCCAGATCAATGGTGTGACACTTAAGTTTTTATTAGATACAGGTGCGACTTCTGTAGCACTCAATAGTGGCGATGCGAAATACGCAAATATCGATTATAAGCGTGGCACACCTATACAAGTTAATACCGCTAGTGGCGTAGTTAATGCTTACCATGTCACTATTGCGAATCTAAAAATTGGTAGTATCACACTCAGCCAAGTGGAGGCAAGCGTGTTGGAAGGTGGCTCACCATCGATTGTGTTGCTAGGGATGAGTGCTTTAAATCGTTTAGATATGAAGCGTCAAGATATTGCGATGACATTGACTAAGAAATATTAGCTTAGATAAAAAATGCTTAAAATAAAAAAGGGCAGAAATCTGCCCTTTTTTATTACATAAAATTCATGACGTAAATTTTATATAAGTTAATTTAACTAGAATTAAACTCTTTTACTATTAAAACTTAATTACTTAGCTGCTGCTGGTGCTTCAGCTGCTTTTTCTACCACTTTTTTAGTGTGATGATGTTTTTTCACTGCTTTAGTTGCTGTAGGTGTTGCAGAAGCAGATGCTTCTGCTTTTACTGGGTCTGCAACTTTAGCGGCATCAGCTGCGAATGAAGCTGTACCTAATGATAATAACGCTGTAGCTAAAAGTGTAGTTAAAAATTTGTTCATTTCAATCTCCATAAATTAAGGTAAAGTATATAAAAAATATGTACTAGTTACTTGTACTTGGTTGAGACTTGTTAAATTTCATCTGCGACCATGAAATGTAATTTACACCGCTAAGCTGACAGCAAGCTGACAACATTTAATTTGCTAAATATTATTTAAATATATTAATTTGCTAAATTTATATGGGGCAAATAATGTCCCGTTTATCATGAAGGCGCCGTTATTAAGATGCGATTATTATTAGTTGAAGACGATTTGATACTTAAAGATGGCCTTGAGCGGTCTTTTACTAAATCAGGTTATGCGGTAGATGTAATGGCTGATGGAGAAAGTGCTAATCAGCTACTGACCTATCAGGAATATGACGTGATAGTGTTAGATTTAGGACTACCTAAATTGAATGGTTTTGAAGTATTAAAACGTTTACGTAGTCGGGGCAATAATACTCCCGTGCTGATTTTAACGGCGCTGGAAGATACGCAAAATCGGGTTAAAGGGCTTGATTTAGGCGCGGATGATTATTTAGCTAAACCCTTTGATTTGGCTGAGCTAGAGGCGCGAGTCCGTGCATTGATTCGTCGAGGAGTGTCTGGAGGCAGTGCAAAAATCAGTTTTGGTGATTTAGTATTTGATACCACTCATCGGCAATGTTTTGTGAATGACGTCTCTTTGTCGCTCTCTGCGCGTGAACTGGCTTTACTCGAACTGCTGATGTTAAAAGCTACAAAAGTGGTGAGCAAAGCCAAAATTCTAGAGCACATCTGTAGTTGGGATGAAGAAATGAGTGAGAATGCGGTGGAAGTAAACGTATCGCGCTTACGCAAAAAATTAAATGCTTTCGGTATAGAGATTCGCACCATACGTGGTTTGGGTTACCTACTCGCAACGCTAGAAAAAAATACTTAACTGTTCCGCTACATACTGCTAGATTGATTAAATATGTTACATATAAAAACCAATTCAATTCGACAAAAGTTACTTAATTGGTTACTTATTTTGCTATTACCTTTGTTGCTGCTAGGCACGATATCCGCTTACTATTTGGCGAATTATTTTGCAAATTTGGCTTACGATAGAGCATTGTTTAGGGTGGTATTGGCCCTTGCTGACCAAGTTGAAGTCAAGGCAGGTAACATGGTGGTTGATTTTCCTGACAGCACATTAGATTTAATCGAATATGATAAAGATGATTATATTTATTATCAAATTCAAGATCCCGATCACCATGTTGTCATAGGCGAAGAAAAGCTGACATTACCAAAAGTGATGCCAGCATCAGGTCAGCATTTATATTACGATGCAAAATTTAATAACCAATTATTACGCTTAGTTGCATTCAGCTTACCACTTGCTGGAACTACCTCAACCGCGGCTCGCGGTGCTGGTGCAAAAGCGAATGCCATTATCTTGATTGGTGAAACTAGGACTAAGCGCGAAAAAATGGCACATGACATTATTGCGATCATGCTTATTCCACAAATTTTATTGATCGTGCTGGTGACTTTTTTAGTCAATTTAGGTATTAAACGAGGCTTGATATCGCTAGATAAATTAAAGGATTTAATCGCACGGCGGTTACCTACCGATACACACCCGTTAGAAGAGCAAGATGCGCCTCAAGAGTTGCAACCTTTATTGCATGCGATGAACGACTTATTAGTAAAAGAAAAAGCAGCAGTAGATGAGCGCCGCCATTTTTTAGCTAATGCAGCGCACCAGTTAAAAACGCCTTTAGCGGGACTGAAAATTCAGGCTGAAGCTGCATTGCGTGAAAATGATCTAGACAGTGTGCAACATGCACTGCAACAAATAAGTACTGGCAGTCATAATTTAGGTCGGTTGGCAAATCAGCTTTTAAGCTTGGCACGTGCAGAACCTGAAAGTAATCTTGCATTGGCGTTTTCGCCGTTAGATTTAGTTGCATTAATGACTGAAGTGACAGCGGATTGGGTGCCTAAAGCTTTAGAAAAAGATATTGATTTAGGCGTGAATTGCACGCTACGAAAATTTGAAATGAGTGGTAATGCGGTGTTGTTACAAGAGTTATTAAATAACTTGATTGATAATTCGATTCGCTATAACCAAGCCTATGCAAAAGTAACCGTCAGTTTATTTATTGATGGTGATGAAGCTGTTCTGGCTGTTTATGATGATGGCGTAGGTATTGCACTGCATGAGCAACATAAAGTGTTTGAACGATTTTATCGAGTACTTGGCACTGCAGCTAATGGTTGTGGGTTAGGCCTTGCGATTGTGCGTGAGATTGCACATCAACATCAAGCAAGGGTAGAGCTTGGTTATGCGGATGTTCAGCAGTTGAAGGGTACGGTTGTGAAAGTAATCTTTAAACTAAATAAAAGTAGTTAATAAAAAGCCACTTTTTAAAGTGGCTTTTTTATTAAAGTACAAATTTAGCGATTACGTTTATCGTTTTCAATCAACGCATAAGCTGAGTGATTGTGAATTGATTCAAAATTCTCGCTCTCAACCGTGTAAGCTACAATGCGCTTTTCTGCATTCAGTTGTGCAGCAACGTCACGCACCATATCTTCTACAAATTTTGGATTATCGTAAGCGCGTTCTGTCACGTATTTTTCATCTGGGCGTTTAAGCAAGCCATAAAGCTCACATGATGCCTCTTTCTCCACCAAATCAATAATATCTTCAATCCAAATGAAATCATTGATGAGCGCAGTCACCGTGACATGGGAGCGTTGATTATGCGCACCGTAGTCGGAGATTTTTTTGCTACAAGGACACAGGCTGGTCACTGGCACTAATACTTTTACTGTAATATCAATTTTACCGTGACTAATCGCACCAATAAATGTGACTTCATAATCTAGCAAGCTTTTGGCCCCAGAAACTGGTGCAGCTTTATTCACAAAGTATGGAAAAGTCATTTCCACATGTCCAGACTCAGCTTCTAAACGTTTAATCATTTCACGCAAAATCGTTTCGAACGATTCTATAGAGATGGCACGTTCGTTCATGTTGAGAATTTCAACAAAGCGTGACATATGTGTGCCTTTAAATTGCTGCGGTAAATGCACATACATATTGAACATCGCTACTGTGTGTTGTTCGCCACCTGATTTATCTTTAACGACTACTGGGTGACGAATAGCTTTAATGCCCACTTTATCAATGGCAATTTGACGAGTATCAATCGTATTTTGCACATCTTCTATAATGGTAGGAATAACTGGTTGATTCATTTTAATCCAATCTGTAGCCTATGAATTTAGGCTCAATGTAAGTAATGCGAATAATAAAAATAAGTATAGCGCTAGGCAAAACACTTGGCTAATCAAATGTTTTAATAGACTTAATTAAAAAATTTGATGAATGGCCTTAACAATGCCTTCAGCGTTCAGACCGCAATCTGCCAACATGGTTTCATGTACACCATGCTCAATAAAATAGTCAGGCAGCCCTAGGCATAATGTTCTTACTGATGGTTTAGGCGATAATTTGCTGTGGTTCTGTATCGTTTGCAAAGCCTCCATTACGGCAGAGCCAGCGCCACCCATCACACAGTTTTCTTCTACTGTTACAATCAATGTGTGGTCATTCAATAATTTTTCAAGCATGTTTTGATCAATTGGTTTTACAAAACGCATATTTACTACAGTGGCATTCAGTTGCGTACCTGCTTCCATGCACGCTGTCAGCATGCTACCAAAACTAAGAATCGCTATTTTTTGCGTTTTATCGGTCACAGTAGAAAGCTGTTTAATTTCAGCTTCCCCTATTTTGATGGCTTGCATTTTCTGTTCAACAGGCATCCCTGTACCTGTGCCACGAGGGTAACGCACTGCGGCAACGCCATTATATTGAAACCCCGTATAGAGCATTTGCCTACATTCGTTCTCATCACTAGGCGCCATAATGACGATGTTAGGAATGCATCTTAAAAAACTCAAATCAAAGCTACCCGCATGCGTAGGGCCATCTGCGCCTACTAAGCCTGCGCGATCAATCGCCAAAAGTACGGGTAGATTCTGCAAAGCAACATCATGTATCAGTTGATCATATGCCCGTTGTAAAAACGTACTATAGATTGCCACTACTGGCTTTAAGCCATCGCAAGCCATTCCTGCCGCAAAAGTCAGTGCATGTTGCTCAGCAATCCCTACATCAAAATATCGTTGAGGATATTTTTCAGCAAATGCGTTCAAACCTGATCCATCACACATTGCCGGCGTAATGCCAATCAGACGCTCGTCTAGCGCCGCCATGTCGACTAACCACTCCCCAAACACTTGAGTGTAAGTTTTCTTAACTTGAATATCTGCGACTATGCCCACAATAGCGCGACCACTTAGTGGGTCAAACTTACCTACGCCGTGGAATTTATTTGGATTATCTTCGGCTGGCTCAAAGCCTTTACCTTTTTTAGTCACAATATGCAGAAATTGCGGCCCACTTAATTGCTTGATGTTTCGTAAAGTATCAATGAGGGTATCTAAATCATGGCCGTCAATCGGGCCTATATAATTAAAACCAAACTCTTCAAATAAAGTTCCTGGCGTCACCATGCCTTTAACATGTTCTTCAGCACGTTTGGCAAATTCCATCATCGGAGGCACCGCCGAAAGGACTTTTTTACCAGACTTTTTAACGGTTCCATAGAAGCTACTAGATAACAATTTGGCTAGATAATTATTGAGCGCGCCAACGTTATTTGAAATGCTCATGTCATTGTCATTGAGTACAACTAGCAGATTGGCATCCATGTCGCCTGCGTTATTCAACGCCTCAAACGCCATGCCAGCTGTCATGGCGCCATCACCAATAATGGCTACGGCACGCCTTTCTATTCCAGCCTTTTGTGCGGCAACTGCCATCCCTAAAGCGGCGGAAATAGAAGTGCTAGAGTGACCCGTGCCAAAGGTGTCATATTCACTTTCGCATCGGCGTGGAAACCCTGCAATCCCTTGTGGCTTGCGCAAGTTTTCCATTTTATCGCGACGGCCAGTGAGAATTTTATGTGGGTAGGTTTGGTGGCCTACATCCCAAACTAGTCTGTCATCAGGCGTATTAAATACGTAATGTAGCGCAATAGTAAGCTCAACAACCCCTAAGTTTGATGCTAAATGGCCGCCAGTTTTTGCAACACTACTGACTAAAAATGCACGCAATTCTTGCGCTAGTTGAAGCAATTGCTTGCGATCAAGCTCTCGCAGTTGCAGTGGTGAGTTAATCGTATTGAGTAATGAGGTCATTTTATAGATTATTTTAAACAGCAATTAAAAACTGCGTTGCATGATGAAGTCGGCCAGTTCGCGTAAACGTTGTGCTTTAACGCCAAAAGGCACCAGTATATTTATTGCATCAGCATACAATTGCCGCGCATGGCGTTTTGCCTGCTCTAAACCTAGTATCGTGACATAGGTTGGTTTGTTGCTATTCGCATCTTTTCCCGCAGTTTTTCCTAGGGTAGTGGTGTCAGCTTCTACATCCAAAATATCATCTACCACTTGAAACGCTAAGCCAATATTTTTAGCATAGGCACGCACGGCAGTAATTTCTGGTTGAGATGCATTAGATGCACCGAGTAAAACTGCTGCTTGAATGAGCGCGCCAGTTTTTAAATGATGCATCGTTTCAAGGTCGATTTGTGACAGTGATTTGCCAACCGAGGCTAAATCTATCGCCTGTCCACCTGCCATGCCCCTAGAACCAGCTGCTTTCGCTAAAATATTGAGCATGCTAACCTGCTGGCTCGCTTGAGGGCATAGGTTTGCTTGAGATAACACCTCAAAAGCCAAACTTTGCAAGGCATCGCCTACTAACAACCCCGTGGCATCGTCATATTGTTTATGGCAACTTGGCTTGCCACGGCGCAAATCATCATCATCCATACATGGCATATCATCATGCACTAGTGAATACGCATGAGTTAACTCAATTGCGCTAGCGGCGGCATCTGCAATAGTAATGTCTGTTTCGCACATTTCAGCAGCGGCATAGCACAATAAGGCACGCACCCGCTTACCACCATCTAAGGCGCTGTAACGCATAGCGCTATGCAATACTTGAGGTGCTAAATCTGAGGATGGTAAAACTTGATCAAGCACTTGCTCAATACGAATTTGGTTTGTTTGCGCCCAAGCCGAAAAATCCATCTTATGGGAACTTATCATTACTCAGACTGAAACGATGTTAACTGATTTTTCTCATTCAGTATTTTCACTTGCTGCTCTACATCAGCGAGAGATTTTTGGCAAAATTGCAATAATAAATTGCCACGCTTGTATGCCGCCAAAGAGGTCTCTAAAGACATTTGCCCAGACTCCATTTGCGCCACAATATTTTCAAGTTCAGCAAACGCATGTTCAAAGTTTTGTGGCGAATCAGCAGTGACTTTCGTCTTACTTTTAGATTCACTAGTTTTAGTATCGTTTTTGTGATCAGATGCAGACATAGTCATAATCAATTAGCATTAAGCTTCTATTCTACCAAATCCTGGTGTAAAACCTTCTGTAAAAAATCTCGAATATCGTTAATCTCTGCCGCACATACAGAATGCGACATATTATATTCGTGCCAACTCACTGAATAATGATTGCTTTGCAAAACATCAAGCGACACTTTATTCAGCGCTAAGCTGATAATTTCATCGGCAGTGCCATGCGCCATGAAGATTGGTACTGTTAAGTTTGCAGGAGTTGCCTCAGCAGCAAGCTTTGTTTTTAGTGGCAAATAGGTGGAAAGTGCCAGTACACCAGCCAATTTTTTGGGGTAACGTAGCGCAGTATATAAAGCAATGGCGCCGCCTTGTGAAAAACCTGCAATCACAATTCTATTTGCAGTTATACCTTTGTTAATTTCTAATTGAATTAAGCTATTAATATAGTGTTGGGTGGCTACAATACCTGTTTCATCTTCTTTGCTGCTACCAGTAACACCATATAAGTCATACCAAGCAGGCATAATATAACCACTATTGCGTGTCACTGCCATTTCGGGCGCATGTGGCAAAATGAACCTCACATGAGATAGGTTTTGTGGCAATAATTGTTTTACCACAGGTTCAAAATCATGGCCATTTGCGCCTAAGCCATGTAGCCAAATAACGCTGGCATTAATTTTGTCTATATTGACTTCGTTACTGGTGAGTTCTATTGGTGGTTTGTAATTAATCATAAGCTAAGGGATTGAAATATGGCAGTTATTTAAATATAAGAACTAACATCTACAGTGTTTATCACATTGCTATTAAAACAATAAGATATACGATATGCTGTTAAAAACTAATGAAATCATAGCATTGTATTAAAAAAGTGCTCAATTAAATCAGCATAAAACAATATAAAAACTATGCTTAAACCTTAAGCACTAAATTATTCGCATTTTTTATTAAAATTAGACTGCACGTTTTGATATAAGCATTGCGATTATTATCTAGGGAATAACGTAGCAGTCATTAATTGTGGTGCCGTATTTAACTTTCAGCTAAATAAATTTTTATAACCATTAGATTAAAAAATCAAGAACATAAGTACATGCAAATAAAAATACTTGGTTGTAGTGGCGGAATTGGCGGTGCGTTGCGTACTACTTCTATGTTGGTGGACGATGATGTTTTGGTTGATGCTGGCAGTGGCGTTGGTGATTTGGCAATGGATGACTTGTTAGCAATTGACCATATTTTTATTACGCACTCTCATTTAGATCATATCGCTTTTATTCCATTGCTACTGGATACTGTACTGGGCTTTCGCGTAAAGCCAATTACTGTGCATGCTAGCAAAGACACGATTGCAACATTACGCACCCATATTTTTAATTGGAAAATATGGCCAGATTTTACTAAGATTCCAGATGCAGCTAATCCATTTTTACTTTATAACGAAATAAAATTGGGTGAAACGGTCACTCTAAAAAATCGAAAATTCACATCATTGCCAGCCAATCATGTAGTGCCTGCAGTTGGGTACCATATTGATAGTGGTGATGGCAGTTTGGTATTTACTGGTGACACTACCATTTGTGATGCA
>JACMNP010000186.1 GCA_014378495.1 Methylotenera sp.
GATGGTAAGCATCAAGCTTAGGTCTACAAAATTACCGCCAATCATTTTCTTTACTGGCCGCAGCGAAGAAGAAGACATTATCCGTGTGATTGAATCTGGTGCTGATGATTACATTGTGAAACCAGCCAGCAGTCAAATGTTGATAGCCCGTGTGAATGCTTTGCTTAGACGAGTGAATACGCAACAAAAAGTAGAGGCATTCTACGAGTTTGGTGCTTTGAAAATAGACGTGAATCAAAGAGTTGCACAGTTAGATGGTGAAGAAATTAAGCTGACTGACAAAGAGTTGGACTTAGCCATATATTTTTTGAAAAATGAAGGGATGTTGCTTTCGAGAGCCCATCTTATGCATGTTGTTTGGGGTTCTAGCGCAGAGGTCGAAACACGCAAGGTAGATGTGCATGTGAGCCATTTACGGACTAAATTGAAATTAACGCCTGAGTTTGGTTGGAAGCTCACATCAATCTATCAACAAGGCTATCGTTTAGAAAGAAGTCGTTAAGTCATGATCAAAACTAGCATCCAGTATCTAGCGATCAGCTTTATATTTCTAATCAATCTAACATTCGCTGGAGAAGTTAAACCTATAGTAAGTTCATCTTTAAATGAGCAAGATACTTGGTCGTACACAGTGACTAAAAACGACTCCTTCGAGCGCATTTACCAAAAATACATGTTTAAACACGCGGATATTTTAGCCTTATCGCAGTTAAATCAGCACAAGCTCAGTAAAAAATTACAGCCTAATCAAATATTGATTATTCCAGTAGAGATGCTTAAAAAAGTGCCTACTGCCGCAGAAGTGCTGGTTGCTAATGGTGATGTGATGGCAATGACTTTAATCGCTAATCAAAATCGCAAAGTCAATAAAGGTGATGTTTTAAACGCAAATACTACATTAGTGACTGGTAAAAACAGTTTGGCTAAAATCCGTTTTGCTGATGGATCTATTACTAACCTACAGTCAAACTCAAGTCTGAGCATTCAATCTAGTTTTCAATATGCGGGTAAAGGTACGCATGTTGTTCAGCTAAAGCTAGCCCAAGGTCGCACTGATAACATGGCGAACCCAAATCATCAGTTGGGAAATCGTATGCAGATTGAAACACCTTCTGCCGTTGCAGCTGTACGTGGTACTGAGTTTAGGGTTGGTGCTGAAGGCGATATTGCGCTACAAGAAACGCTAGAGGGCCAGGTTGGTTTTAGTGCGGCTGGACAAGAAGTGCTATTAGCAAAAGGCTTTGGTAGTGCTGTTGAGAAAGATAAGGCCCCTTTGCCGCCTATCGTGCTACCTGCTGCGCCAGACGTAAGTACATTTGATAAGCAATTTTCTAGTATGCCAGTAGAATTTAATTTAACGCCCCAAGCAGAAGCCGTTGCATATGTTAGCCAACTTGCATTAGATGCGGACTTTACCCAAATTTTGAATGAACAAGTCATTCAATCTACCAAGTTATCATTTGATCATCTAGCTGATGGTCAATATTACCTGAGGCTAAGGGCGCAAGAGCAACATGGCTTGCAGGGTAAAGATGCTATACATGTATTTAATGTCAAGCTTTTGCCACCACCGCCTGCGCCGCCAGAGTTAGTTGAACCGTTAGATGAGGCTGTTATTCCACTTGCGCCTACCATGCTAAGCTGGACAGCGGTTCCATTAGCAAATAGTTATCTCGTGCAGATAGCGAGAGACGTTAATTTTGAAAATAAAATTTTTGAACGTATCGCATCATTTAATCAACTCACAATCACAAACTCATTTGGTGCAGGCCAATTCTATTGGCGCGTCGCAGTATTGAATGCGGGCAAGCCGCAGAAATTTTCAAATTATAGAAAATTCACTCGATAAATCTTGCTGAAATTTAACCCTATTAAAAATAAGCTTAACGATAAAGTTTTTACTGGCTTAACACTGGCACTAATTGCCGTACTAATAGTCTTGAGCGGTGCACTGATTCGTTTCGATAATCTTTATTACGATTTGGGCCGCTATCTCACTTTTAAGCCTGCGCCGGCGGATATCGTGATAGTAGCGATCGATGAAGCTAGCTTAAATAAAATAGGTCGTTGGCCTTGGTCACGCACTATCCATGCTGACCTGCTGAATAAATTAGCAACTGAGCACCCCAAAGTAATTGGTTTAGATATCATTTTCGCTGAACCTGAACTTAATCATCCAGAAGCCGATTTAGCACTTGAGCAAGCAATCGCCAAAGCGCGTAATGTGGTTCTGCCAGAGTTGTTAGAAGTGCCTTTTGCGGGTGCTACAATCAAGCAGAGTTTACCAATAGCAAATTTAGCCGCACATGTTGCAATGCTCGGGCGTGTGCATGTGCCATTAGATGCTGATGGTATAGCAAGAAGTATTTATTTATGGGAAGGTTTAGGTCAAGCAAATTTACCGCATTTTTCACAAGCGGTTTTACAGCTAGCAAAAGAACTGCCGAATAATATTGATACTTTTCCGCCTAAACCATCTTCACTGGAAACGGGGCATTTAATCGTCAAACTGCAGCGTAAAATAAAATTTACCGGGCCACCAGGGCATTTCCAGCGCATTTCCTATGCCAATGTGTTATCGGGTGATTACCCAGCACAATTCTTCAAAGATAAAATTGTACTAGTAGGTGCTACCGCTGTAGGTATGGGTGATGTGCTACCTACGCCAGTATCCGCACTTACCCAACCCATGCCAGGGGTAGAGTTTCATGCAAATGCGATTGAAGCTATGCGCCACTCAGGGCTGATTACTGAAATGGCATTGTGGCTGACATGCTTGTTTTGTGCATTACTAGCAGTTTTGCCATTATTGTGGTTGCCTAAACTGACACCGCTGAAATCTCTATGTGCAACAATCCTCTATTATTTTATTGTGACATTAATATCGGTAGCAATGCCCCAGATTTTAAATATATGGATGCCACCTACAGGTGCTTTGGTCTCAATATTATTGGCTTACCCAATATGGAGCTGGCGAAAACTTGATTCAGCACAGGTATTCTTAGATATTGAACTGCAGAATCAACGTGAAGATTTATCTAAAATGGGTATCAATCCTGCAGCACTTTCACTAGATACACATGAAGATCCACTGCAATCACGTATTTCAAAAGTGAAGTTAACTGCAAAACATCTGCGAGATTTACATCAAGACAGAACTGACACTTTGTCATTTATTTCCCATGATATTCGCGCGCCTTTAGCCTCTGCCATTATGCTGCTCAATGATGGAAAGGCCGAGCACACTAAATACCAATTACGCATTACTCAAATGTTAACGCGCGCCTTGGATATGGCAGATAACTTTTTACAAGTTTCACGGGCAGAAGTGGCTGATGTAAATAAATTTCAGAGTTTAGATTTTGTAGGATTAGTGCAAGAGGCGGTTGATGACGCTTATGAAGTAGCGCGTACAAAAAATCTGACTTTGGCAGTGCAATTACCAGATAACCACTTATTTTTAAGCGGAGATTTTGGCTTACTGCAACGTGCTATTTCCAACATTTTACTTAATGCAATTAAGTATTCACCAGAGAGTTTAACGATTGAAATTTCATTAACTAATATCAATAATCAAGCCGTTTTGAAAATAACAGATAAAGGGCCAAGCATAGCGCCTGAAAAAATTAATAAATTATTTAAACGTTTCAGCCGTGTAGAAGGCGAAGATCAAGCGCCCGAAGGCAGTGGCCTAGGGCTTTATTTTGTTGAAGTGACTGCTAAAAAGCATTACGGTAACGTAGCTGTGGAGAGCGTACTGGGACAATACACCACCTTTTCTATTACCTTGCCGTTAGAAAGTGTTTCTAAAGAAGGTTAATCAGTCAGATGGTTAATCTAGCTAATTGATTAAAAAAGACTAGTGAATCAAGCGTGCTAATAACGACATCGTATAACTTTTCAGATATAATATTGCGTTAGATTTTGTATAAGACTGACGCTTTAAAGGGCTTGTGTGTAGATAACAAGTTTGTGCGGCTTAAGTCATCATAAATAATTTTCAGGAGGCAAGAATGGCAAGTTTATTAGAGCAATTAAAGACCATGACCACGATCGTGGCAGATACTGGTGACGTTGAAGCAATTAAAGCGGTTAAACCTTACGATGCTACAACAAACCCATCATTGTTGTTAAAAGCAAGCCAATTGCCACAATATGCATCATTGATTGATGAAGCTATTGCTTATGCTAAAGCGCAGGGCGGTAATAAAGAACAACAAGTTGACCATGCCGCAGACAAGTTAGCGGTATTGATTGGCCTTGAAATCGTTAAAGAAGTGCCAGGCCGTATCTCAACAGAAGTGGATGCGCGTTTATCATTTAATGTTGATGCAATGGTCGCTAAAGGCCGTTTAATTATTAAATTGTACAAAGATGCAGGCGTAGATAAAAGCCGTGTATTAGTCAAATTAGCTTCAACTTGGGAAGGCATCAAAGCGGGCGAAATTCTTGAAAAAGAAGGCATCAACTGTAACCTCACATTACTATTTGGTTTCGGCCAAGCACGCGCATGTGCGGAAGCTGGCGTATTCTTGATTTCACCATTTGTGGGTCGTATTTTAGATTGGTACAAAGCAAAAACTGGTGAGACTTACACATCAGAAACAGATCCAGGTGTTATTTCTGTACGTAAGATTTATGCTTATTACAAAGAGCATGGCTATAAAACAGTGGTAATGGGCGCTTCATTCCGTAATATCGGTGAAGTGACTGCCTTGGCTGGGTGTGATCGCTTAACGATTGCGCCAAACTTATTGCAAGAATTAGAAGCCACTCAAGGTGATTTGCCACGCCTGTTGTTAGATGGTGGTGCTAAAACTGCCGCGCCAGCAAAAATGACTGAAGCTGAGTTTCGTTTTGCATTGAATGAAGATGCAATGGCAACTGAAAAACTAGCTGAAGGCATTCGTGGTTTTGTGGTTGATCAAAACAAACTAGAAGCGGCTTTAAGTGCAAAACTGTAACCAATTACTTAAGTAACTATTCATGGTTACTTAAGTAATAAGTATTTTAATTGGTAATATTGAAATTAAATTGTAATAAAAGCGTAATGAGGCAAGTTTAGAATTGACATATGTTTACTGGACATTTACTATAAGTGTCCAGTTTTTTGTAGCACTAAATTTGTTTAGTACGAATTTTTTGTAATACTAAAAATTCAAGAACAAGCGTTTAGATATATCAATATCTAAACGCATCTTAAATTTAATTATTTAAATTAAGCATGGTTTTGAATTTTTTACGAAAATAGCAATAATCTGTAACACCTTAAAATTATTAACCGGAGAAACACCATGGCATTAACCCAAATGGCATTAGATTCATTAGATTTTGACGCAACTGTTGCTTTAGCAACTACAGTAGCTCCATTCGTGGACATTCTTGAAATTGGTACACCATGCATTAAGCATAACGGTGTTAAATTACTTGAAGTTTTACGTGCTAAATTCCCAAACAACAAAATCTTAGTTGACTTAAAAACAATGCATGCTGGTTTCTACGAAGCTGAGCCATTCTACAAAGCTGGTGCAGATATCTGTACAGTTCTTGGTTGTGCTGATATCGGTACTATCAAAGGTGTAATTGATGTTGCTAACAAATACGGAAAAAAAGCGCAAGTTGATTTGATCAACGTTGCTGATAAAGCTGCTGTTACTAAAGCTGTTGTTGCTGCTGGTGCTCACATCATTGGTGTTCACACTGGTTTAGATCAACAAGCTGCTGGTCAAACACCATTCACAGATTTAGCTTTAGTTGCTGCATTGAATTTAGGCGTTGAAATCTCAGTTGCTGGTGGCGTTAAAGCTGCAACAGCTGCTCAAGTACGTGATGCTGGTGCAACGATCATTGTTGCTGGTGCTGCTATCTACGGCGCTGCTGATCCTGCTGCTTCAGCTGCTGAAATCACAGCTATTGCTCACGCTTAAGTTAAGCATTGGTTTTTATTAACCAATAGCCATTAACTAAGCCCAATAAGCAATTATTGAGATGAGTAAATAAAAAATCCTGACTCAGTAATGGGTCAGGATTTTTTTTGATACGATTAAGATTAAATACTAAAATAACAGTTGAACAATTAAGGAATCATCATGGATCATCAAAAATTAATTTTAGATAGACTCACTACTATCTTGTCAGAAACAGATAATAGCAATGCAGCCAAATTATTAAAATTGGTTGATGAAGCTGGTCGCATTTTTATTGGCGGCGCAGGTCGTTCATTGCTAGTGTCTCGCTTTTTTGCAATGCGCTTAGTGCATTCAGGTTACAACGTCAGCATGATTGGTGAAGTAGTAACTCCTGCAATTAAAGCGGGTGATTTATTATTGTTAGTATCAGGCTCTGGCGGTACAGAAACGTTACTACCATTCGTTAAAAAAGCTAAATCTGTAGGTGCTAAATTAGTCGTTGTTTCAATGAAAAAAACCTCAGCAATGGCAGATGCGGCAGACTTAACGATTCAAATCGGTAACGATGATAGCTTCCCAGCAAATATTGCAATGCCGATGGGTTCACAATTTGAACTATCAACATTGATTTTCTTAGAAGCAGCTATTGCTGATTTAATTGCAGCAAAAGGTTTAACTGAAGTGGGTATGCGTGCTATTCACGCGAACCTAGAGTAAATTTAA
>JACMNP010000187.1 GCA_014378495.1 Methylotenera sp.
CGCAATCACGCCATGTGTGGGATGCATTAATTGAGGCAGGGAAAAAGCATGGTTTGCGTCCTTTCGGCAGTGAAACGCAACGTTTGCTCCGTCTAGAAATGGGCCATTACATGCCAGGCATTGATACCGATGGCTTAACTAATCCATTTGAAATTGGCGCTGATTGGGCAATAGCGATGGAAAAGCCCTATTTTATTGGTCAGCGTAGTCTAAGTATTTTAGCGAAACGGCCGATTAGAAAACAATTAGTGCCGTTTATATTGGCTGCTAACTTTAATGCTGAAATGCCAATGGAATGCAATTTAGTGATAGACGGCAATGAAATTGCAGGCCGCGTAACTAGTATTAATTACAGTAAATTTATAGACCGCTGTATTGGTTTCGCCTATGTCACACCCGCTAAAAAAGCCGTCGGTTCTGAGTTTCAAATACGTACGGATAGCGGTGCATTGGTGACTGCTACGGTGGTAGAAAAACCATTTCTAAAAAATCAGATTAAAAGCCACCATATCTCTGAAAAATCAGCGCTTGATGTGCAAGTGTCAGCTTCAAATCTAAATGCAAACTCTGATGCAAATAAACAGAGTCATACTGCACTGAAAGTTACACCTGTTGATCATGCAGAAAGTATATCCACTGCTAAGTGGGCGGTAGTAAACGACATGGAAATAGTGGTTGAGTGCGCCAGTACTGAAATTGAGCAGGCTAGAAAGAAAATATTAGGGATTACTGATGTGAGTTGCTTAACGCGTTATGGCGTAAAGGGCCCACAGGCAACTAAGTGGTTGATTGACCAGCAAGTGGCTATTCCTACAAATGCTAATACTTGGACTGTCAATACCGAAAATTCTCGAGAGCAAAAAAGCTTGGTATTGCGCTTAGGTTCGAGTGAGTTTTTGATTGAAGATCAATGGGATGGGTTACTGAGCAAAAAATTACTTGCAGATAGTAATCGTATAGCCAGCGTTTATCCAGTAGCCAGAGCAGATGCCGCTTTTATTTTGAGCGGTAGTGAAGTGCTTAATTTATTTTCTGAACTGTGTTCAATAGATTTGCGCGATGGTGCTTTGCTGGCCAGCGATGTCGTGATGACACAAGTGGCAGGGATATCCGCTGTGGTGATGCGCCAAACTTTAAATGGTGAGCAGGTTTATCGACTTTGGTGTGACGGTACTTACGGTTCGTATATGTGGGAAATGTTGTTAGAAATAGCTGTGGAATTGGGTGGTGGAGCAGTAGGGCTGTCTAGTTATCAACACTAAGCCTAGCTTGATAGATAGCTAACGTTGATACAAAACTAAGATTGCCATAACACTGAGTTTTTCGTGATACGGGGTTAAAAAGCCTGTGTTTAAGGAAAACGAGTGCTGCTAAACGTTTCGAATAATTTGAATTATCAGGGAGAGATAAATGAAAACGTTAGATGAAGCAAAAAAGTTTCTGAAAGACAATAATGTTAAATACGTGTTGGCTCAGTTTGTCGATATACATGGCGTTGCCAAAGTAAAGTCAGTGCCTGCGGAACATATTGGCAGCATACTTAAAGGCGGTGCTGGTTTTGCTGGCGGTGCAATCTGGGGTATGGGCATTGCGCCTAATGGCCCAGATTACATGGCTGTAGGTGATTTATCTACCCTGACTTTAGTGCCTTGGCAACCAGGTTATGCGCGTATTGTCTGCGATGGTCATGTGAATGAAAAGCCTTATGGGCATGACTCACGTGTGGTTTTAAAAACACAAACTGAACGTTTAGCTAAAAATGGCTGGATTTTATACACAGGCTTAGAGCCAGAGTTTTCTCTACTGCGCAAAGATGAAAAAGGTGGCATTCATCCTTTTGATGAAACAGATACCTTGCAAAAACCTTGTTATGACTACAAGGGTATGTCTAAGCAGTCTGCATTTTTAGAGCGACTAACCGAAACTTTAATTGCTGCTGGTTTAGATATTTATCAAATTGATCATGAAGATGCAAACGGGCAGTTTGAAATTAACTATACCTACGCCGACTGTTTAAGAAGCGCTGATGACTATTTGATGTTCAAAATGGCCGCGAGCCATATTGCCAATGAATTAGGAATGATTTGTTCATTTATGCCTAAACCATTTGGCAACCGCCCTGGTAATGGTATGCACATGCATATGTCGATCGGTGATGGTAAAAAAAGCTTGTTCCAAGATGATAGTGATACGACAGGGCACGGTTTATCAAAATTAGCCTATCACTTTATGGGTGGCATATTAGCCCATGCACCAGCAATTACTGCCCTGGCTTGTCCAACCATTAACTCTTACAAGCGTTTGGTTGTCAGCCAATCATTAACAGGCTCAACTTGGGCGCCAGCTTATATTTCTTATGGCAATAATAACCGCTCTACCATGGTGCGAATTCCATATGGCCGCTTAGAGTTGCGCTTGCCTGATGGTAGCTGTAATCCCTATTTAACCACTGCAGCTGTAATTGCGGCAGGCTTAGACGGTGTTAAACGTGAGTTACACCCAGGTGCAGGCCATGCTAATAACTTGTATGACCTAAGCCCAGCGCAAATGCGCGAGCAAGGCATTGGCATATTGCCGCAAAGCTTGAGTGAAGCCATAGACCAGCTTGAAGGCAATACAGTGATTCGTGATGCCTTAGGTGACTCACTTTCAGAAGAGTTCATCAAGATTAAACGTGCCGAGTCTATGGAATATCAACGTCACGTTTCAGACTGGGAAATTAACCGTTACGTAGAGTTTTTCTAAAGTATAAATAATTATTTAATTAAAAGTTGGTTGTATTAATTGTGAGGAGATAAACATGTGTGGAATTGTAGGATTGTTGGTTAAAAACCAAAAAATGCGTGACTCAATCGGTGAGCTCATGCTGCCAATGTTAATTGGCATGACAGAACGCGGACCTGACTCTGCTGGGCTTGCCATGTTTGGCGCACCTGTTGCAGCGGATTCAAGAAAATTCAGCCTGTACTCAGGCGTAGCAGACTTTAACTGGACTAAGTTAGGTCATGATTTTGAAAAGCATTTAAGCATTAAAGCCAAGATTGAGCCAAAAGCTAATCACGCCGTGCTGACAACTACTTTGTCACCAGCAACGGTGAAAATCTGGTTGAAAGAACATTACCCTGCATTGCATCTGCTATCAGTAGGCCAATTGATGGACATCTACAAAGATGTTGGCACGCCAGCACAAGTGGCTGATCGTTACGACTTTAAAAACTTCAAAGGTACGCACTTGGTGGGTCATACACGTATGGCAACTGAATCTGCGGTAACACCAGCGCATGCGCATCCATTCACTGCAGGTGAAGACTGGTGCCTAGTGCATAACGGTTCTTTATCGAATGCAAACAGCTTGCGTCGTAAATTGCAAAAAGAAGGTATTGAGTTCGAAACTGATAATGACACTGAAGCCGCTTGCCGTTTTCTGCAATGGCGTATGCGTGAAGGTGATGATCTAGAAACTGCATTGAATCATGGTTTTGAAGAGCTCGATGGTTTTTATACTTTGCTCATGGGCACAAGTAATCAGTTGGCTTTGGTACGTGATCCATTTGGTTGCAAACCAGCGATTATTGCTGAGCATGATGACTACGTGGCGATTGCTTCAGAGTTTCGCTCATTAGCACATTTACCAGATATTAAAAACGCGAAGGTGTTTGAGCCTTCACCAAAGGAGATGTATGTATGGAAACTCTAATAGTGGAAACTCTAAAATATGATTTAGATGTCACGCCCTTGCGTGAAGTAAATCAATTCCTTCATGGTGATGCGAGTGGTTTGAATGGTAAAGCCATTGTTATTGATAATCCAAATGGTGCGCACAACATTGCAGTTGGTTTAAAAGCCGAGCTTGATGTCACGATTAAAGGCCATGCGGGTTATTACGCTGCGGGCATGAATCAAATCGCAAAAGTGACGATTGAGGGCAGTGCAGGTAGTGGGGTTGCTGAAAACATGATGTCTGGCCATGTGCATGTTAAAGGTTTTGCATCTAATGCAGCAGGCGCAACAGCCAATGGCGGTTTGTTGGTGATTGATGGCGATGCAGGTTTACGTTGTGCGATTGCCTTAAAAGGGGCGGATGTTGTAGTGGGCGGCTCTGTAGGCAGTTTTTCAGCCTTTATGGCACAAGCAGGCAATTTTGTGATTTTAGGCGATGCAGGTGAAGGTCTAGGTGACTCAATCTACGAAGCTAAGATTTTTGTGCGCGGTAAAGTGAAAAGCTTAGGTGCAGATTGCGAAGAAAAAACCACCAGTGCTGAAGATAGAAAAATTCTAGCGAATTTATTGGTTAGGTCTGGCCATGCGGATGTGAACCCAGACAGCTTCCAACAATATGGTTCTGCACGCACGCTTTACCACTTCCATGTCGATAATGCAGGAGCTTATTAAAATGACTGACGATAAAAATAAAGAGATTGCACACAAAATACCAC
>JACMNP010000037.1 GCA_014378495.1 Methylotenera sp.
AAGAACGCTCATTCTTGCAGGCGTTTCGCATGACATTCGTACGCCATTAGCAAGACTACGTTTAGCCGTAGAAATGCTACCTGATGATAGTTGTTCAAGCCTCAAAGACGGCATGATATTAGACATTGGTGATATGGCTAATATCATCAATCAATTCTTAGATTTTGTGCGCGGTGTGGAAGGTGAGCCTACACAAATGATTGACATCAACACCCTTCTACAATCGCTGCATGAGCGACAATCGCGTGCTGGGCGTGACTTAGTTGTGAAGTTAGCACCCACTTACTTTGTAGCGATTAGGCCATTAGCAATGCAACGCTTGCTTGATAACTTAGTGGGCAACGCTTATGTCTACGGTCGTGGCGAGGTCAGTGTAGAAAGTAAAATTATGGCTGAAAATATTGTGATTAGCGTATTTGATAATGGCCCAGGTATTCCAGAAAGCCATGTGAATAAGTTGCTGAGGCCATTTGAACGCTTAGATACAGCACGTAGTAACGCAGGGGGTAGCGGCTTAGGGCTCGCGATTGCAGACCGCATTGCAAAACTGCACCAAGGTAAATTAGAACTTCTCAATAGACCTGAAGGTGGTTTAGAAGCGCGCTTAAGCTTGCCGATTAAGTACTGATCAATTTCTCGTTAGACTTGTCTTTTGCCACATTCGGATGGCTACTACAGATTTGATTTCTACCCATTTGTTTAGCGCGATACAGGTTTTTATCTGCTTGCGCCATCATTACATCTAAGTCAGCGTTTGCTTCATTGCAAATACCGATACAGCAAGTGTATTGCAAATTGAATTGTTTAATTTTTAGTTTTTGGCTAGCAACAAGCGCTCTAAAATCATCAATACTCGCAAACCCTGCCAAATAGTGCTTAGATGTGCTGATCACTGCAAATTCTTCACCGCCAATACGTGCAACAATATCTGTTGGAAAGTGTGTTTTTAGTAAGGTAGCGAAGTTTTTGATGATTTCATCACCAATATCATGCCCATACAAATCATTGATTTTCTTAAAATGATCAATATCAAGCATCATCACCGTCAGTGGCTGCGCATCAGTAAGTGATTGCAAAACTTTTGAGCCTCGCTCAAAAAAATATCGTCGATTATATAGTCCACTTAAAAAATCAGTATTAGATAAACTTTTAGCTAACTCAACAGCATCCAGCATGTCTAGATTTTGTGTTACTCGGCACAGTAGTATTTCGTAATTAAACGGCTTAGCAATAAAATCATTAGCGCCAGCTTTTAAAAATTTCACAGCGATCCGAGAATCCAGCGAGCTTGAAATACCGATGATCACTAGGGCATCCTTACTATATAAAGCTCGTGCTTTTTCGATAAATGTATAACCGTCCATATTCGGCATTTGGCTATCAACCAGCACTAGTTTGATCCTTGGATTTTTTTGTAAAATATTCAAGGCCTCCAAACCATTACTTGCTTGTAAAACTTCAAACCGCTGCAATTTAAGTTCGCGCACTATCACAAATCTAGACACCATCGAATCATCAACCACAAGCACTTGCACATTACAATTTTTATGGGCACGAAAAATCAAATCGCAAATATAGGTGCTATCCACTTTATTGTCTTTTAAAACATAATCAATCACATGATGCTTAATGAGTTGATTGCGCATTTCATCTTCGTAGTGATTCACAATGGCAATGACGGATACGCCGAACTCGCCTAAAAGATCCACTTTTTCAAACTCAGATGAATCTAAATTTAGAATACTGGTAATGCCAATAAAAAACTTACTAGGATTTAAGGTAAGTACTTTTCGGGCAATCTCGGTGGTGGGTACAATGGTGACAGTAACAGCGAGTCGCGCTTCAATTTCTTGCTTTAAAGTAAGCGCATAGGCGGCATCCCACTCTAATAGCAGCACGTCAATTTGTTTATTATTTTTATGGATATCGAACATTTTTAGCAATGTCCTTACAGTTTTATTACTAGTTAAAATTTAAGGTTTTTCATTTACATTAAACCAGTTCAATTTCTCACGTAACTGCACTACCTCGCCAATAATAGTTAAACATGGCGGTTTCATTTCAGCGGAACCCACTTTTTCTGCCAAATCTTTTAGCGTCGCAGTAACTACCCGCTGACGTTGCGTAGTCCCTTGTTGAACAACTGCCGCAGGCATATCTGGCGATACACCATGCGCAATAAGCTGCTGACAAATTTCTGCCAAACCAACCAAGCCCATATAAATAACCACGGTTTGACGGGGGCGCGACATGGCAACCCAATCAAGATCTAGTGTAAGCTCTTTTGAATTAGGTTTAGCTTTTAAATGCCCAGTAATAAACAAACAAGCTTGGGCATAGTCACGGTGCGTAAGCGGAATACCTGCGTAGCTAGAAACGCCATTGGCGGCAGTGATACCAGGCACTACTTGAAACGGTACACCATGCTCCATCAGTGTTTCAATTTCTTCGCCACCTCGCCCAAAAATAAATGGATCACCGCCTTTTAAGCGCAACACGCGTTTGCCTTGTAAAGCTAACTTAGCCAAAAGTGCATTGATCTCTTCTTGCGGTAAAGTATGTTGATCACGCGATTTACCCACATAAATCAACTCAGCATCACGCCGAACTAGTTCCATGACTTCTGGACTAACCAATTTATCATATACGCATACATCACATTGCTGCATAAGCCGCAGCGCGCGAAAAGTCAGTAAGTCTGGGTCGCCTGGCCCACCGCCCACTAAATAAACCTCACCATTATTCTTCACTTCAGCACTGCCTGACAACACGGCATCTAACGCCTCCCGAGCAGCTGTTTCTTGGCCTGATAAAATGCGCTCAACAATTGGCCCTTGCAATATACCTTCCCAAAAAATACGACGCTCTTGCGTTGTCGCAAACTTAGCTTTGACTTTATCTCTAAATTCACCAGCAATATGCGCAATACGGCCATAACTAGTTGGCAACATAGTTTCAATTTTGGTACGAACATATCTTGCTAGCACAGGCGCATTGCCCTCGCTTGAAATAGCAATCACAATGGGCGATCTATCAATAATAGAGGCCATGGTAAACGTACATAAGTGCGGCGCATCCACTACATTGACAGGAATGTTCTGTGCTTTTGCTGCTACAGAAACTGCAATGTTCACTGGCTCATCATTAGTGGCAGCCACTACCATACAGGCATTTGCTAGCTGACTTTGTTCAAATCTAGCTTTAACATAAGTGATTTTTCCTGCATTCGCTAAATCTTGCAACTCATGGCATAACTCGGGTGAATATAATGTAATCGCCGCATTCGCCTTTAATAACATTGTGACTTTACGTGTAGCTACCTCACCCCCACCGATGACAACGCACAGGCGGTTAGTAATATTCATAAAAATGGGTAATGCTTGCATGAGATGAGCCTATGAGGGTGTAGCGTATTGATTTAATGCTATTTTACCTTGCCGAATGCAAATGCGCTAAAATTATACTTTGTAAATTTATAGCAAAATTTTGAACTCCACTACAAACAACCCAAACTACAGCCCAGAAAATAGCTCAGATAAGAATTCGGATTCTGCGAAAAACTTAACTTCTGTTGAAACTAGGCTAGCAGAAACGTCAGCTTCACCAAAAAGTTCTGTCGCATTGGCATTTACAGCGCCTAAAAAAGTATTCATCAAAACTTTTGGCTGCCAAATGAATGAATACGATTCATCACGCATGGCGGATATGCTATCGATGACCGATAGTATGGTAGAAACGCTCACGCCTGAAGATGCTGATGTCATTCTATTAAACACTTGCTCAGTGCGTGAAAAAGCCGAAGAAAAAGTATTCAGTCATCTTGGGCGCTTTATTCCACTTAAAAAAGCGAACCCCAATCTGATTATTGGCGTGGGTGGCTGTGTAGCGAGCCAAGAAGGCGATAACATCATTAAACGTGCGCCTTATGTAGATGTGGTATTTGGCCCACAAACCTTGCACCGCCTGCCAGAGATGATTAAAAGCAGTCAATCTAGCGGCTTATCACAAGTGGATATTAGCTTTCCCGAAATTGAGAAATTTGACCATTTACCGCCACCACGTGTAGAAGGTGTGAGTGCTTTTCTCAGCATTATGGAAGGCTGTAGTAAATATTGTAGTTTTTGCGTTGTGCCTTACACTCGTGGCGAAGAAGTCTCGCGTCCATTTGAAGCCGTAATGACAGAAGCCGTGCAACTGGCTGCACAAGGTGTGAAAGAAATCACTATGCTTGGCCAAAATGTAAATGCTTACCGAGTTGAATTTGAGGGCATTGAAGCAGATTTAGCGATGCTTATTGAATACATGGCGGACATCCCGCAAATTGAGCGCATCCGTTTCACCACTAGCCATCCCAATGAGATGAATCAACGTTTGATAGATTGTTTTGCCAATGTACCAAAACTCGCAGTGCAGCTACATTTACCAGTGCAAGCGGGCGCTGACCGTGTATTGATGGCCATGAAACGTAACTACACCGCATTGCAATACAAATCGACCATTCGTAAATTGCGTGCTGCGAATGCTAACCTCACTTTTACTTCAGATTTTATTATCGGCTTTCCTGGTGAAACAGAAGCAGAATTTGAAGCCACTGCAAAATTAATGACAGACGTGGGCTTTGATTATAGCTTCAGCTTTTTATATAGCCCTCGCCCAGGCACACCCGCGTCTTATTTGGCTGATAATACATCACAAGAAATTAAGTTAGCTAGATTATCTAAGTTGCAAGCCATCAATGAGGCGCAAGGTAAAAACATCAGTGAAGCGATGCTCGGTAGTGTGCAACGTGTGCTCATTGAAAGCACTTCATGGAAAAATGCGAGTGAGCTTGCTGGCAAAACCGACAACAACCGCATTGTGGATTTTAAAGGTGACACAAATTTAATTGGCAATTTTGTGAACGTGCGGATCACTGAGGTTTCAAATCCTAAACGCCTACGCGGCGAAATCATCAATCACTAAGTAGATAGAGTAAGAATGGAAATCAACCTAAGCCCTGAAGATAACACCCGCCTCGCTAATCTTTGTGGCGCATTAGATGAAAATATCAAGCAAATTGAAGCGGCATTAGAAGTTGGCATTGCTAGACGCGGCGCACGCATTAAACTCACTGGCGATATCCATAACATGCGTTTAGCCGCGCAGTTGATAGAAAATTTTTATGTGCGCGCAAAAAATCCAATTGGTTTAGATGAGATTCAACTCGGCTTAGTTGAAATTAATAAATTAAAACCAGAAGATGTTGCGAGCTCAAATGCACCAGTGCTGATGACCCGCCGTAGTGAATTGCATGGCCGTACACCTAGACAGATAGCTTACCTGCAGCAAATTCAAGACCACGATATCACTTTTGGTATTGGCCCTGCAGGTACGGGTAAAACCTACTTGGCTGTTGCCAGTGCTGTTGACGCTATGAGCCGCGACCGCGTGAAACGAATCGTTTTAGTACGCCCTGCAGTAGAAGCAGGCGAGAAATTAGGCTTTTTACCTGGTGATTTAAACCAAAAGGTAGACCCTTATTTACGACCATTGTACGATGCACTGTATGATTTAGCCGGTTACGACACTGTGAATAAGATGTTTGAGCGTGGTGCAATTGAGGTTGCTCCTTTAGCTTATATGCGAGGCCGGACCCTCAACCAAAGCTTTATAATTTTAGACGAAGCGCAAAATACGACACCAGAACAAATGAAAATGTTTTTAACGCGTATCGGTTTTGGTACCAAAGCTGTGATTACTGGCGATGTGACGCAAATCGATTTACAGCGTCACCAAAAAAGCGGCTTGGTAGAAGCGCAAAAAGTTTTAAAAGACCTCAAAGGTATCGCAATGACTCATTTTTTATCAGCGGATGTAGTGCGTCATCCGTTGGTACAAAAAATCGTGAATGCTTATGAAGAGTATGAGCTTAAAAA
>JACMNP010000038.1 GCA_014378495.1 Methylotenera sp.
AATCGGTGTCATTTTTTGATGCGCAATACGTACAACCGCAAAGCGTTTAAGCACTTCTTCTTTTAATTTAGCTAAAGCTTCCGCTGAAATAGCAGCTGCTTTTGCGCCGTCTTCATCATCGTCTTCGTCTTCTTCGGCTTCCGTTTCATCTTCTTCTGCCGCTTCCACAGTCATTGCGTCATCTAAACCAATATCTGAGTCAATCAACCCATCGACTAGATCATCTACGCTCAACTCATCATTTTCAACTTTATCGACCATTACCAACAAAGCAGCAATCGTCGTTGGGCACGCAGCAATTGCTTGCACCATGTGTTTTAAGCCATCTTCAATACGGCGAGCAATCTCAATTTCGCTTTCACGCGTCAATAAATCAACTGTACCCATCTCACGCATATACATACGCACAGGGTCAGTGGTACGGCCAAATTCAGAGTCTACCGTTGCTAATGCTTGCTCAGCTTCTTCTACCGCATCCTCATCTGTTACAGCGGCTGGCGCATCAGACATTAACAGCACTTCAGCGTCAGGCGCTTCTTCATACACCTGAATACCCATGTCATTGATCATGCCGATGATGCCATCGATTTGCTCAGAATTCTGTACATCATCTGGCAAGTGATCGTTAATTTCGGCGTAGGTTAAATAGCCACGCTCTTTACCCAATACAATCAGCGTTTTTAGGCGCGTGCGGCGCTCTTCCGCATTAGCTTCTTGCAGCTCTGGGCTTACATATTCTGCATTTTTTCTTTCAGCTAACTGGTCGCTTTTCTTTGGTCTTGCCATGGCTTACCTCTAAATTTATGCAATTACCCTATGCAGATGACACATGCATCAGGCGAATTTGATTTTTTACAACCCTCAATTATAACAGAATTAACCCCTATTTTGACTAGGCTTATTGCCTAAACTTTTCAACAAGGTACGTTCGTTTTCTGTCAGCGCGCTTAGGGGTTTTTCGCTAATTTGCGCTAATAATAGACTTTCATTTTTTTGTGCATAAGCATCCTGTAACTGTTGCCTAGCACCAGCAAGCTCTAGCGCGAAATCTAAAGTCTCATTTAGCACGCTCAACTCACGCTCAAACTCACGCAGCATTTTTGCATCGACCTTACCCTCAAGCTCACGCATAATTACTACTGGTTTAGAATGAGGATGAAGCAAGCAAATTTCAATAGTATGCCGTAATAATAGTTCTTCATCTGACTTGCCAACCAGCCACAATAAGTCATCAGCACTCGCTAAACTAGGCTGCATCAATAGCATTAAACTGAAGCGCTTATGTAAGGAGTTTGTCGTACGTGTAAGTTTAGGCCTTGCCTGTAATGGTGCTTTATTCAAATTAGGCAACTTAAGCAAACTATGCATCTCTTCAAGAGATAATTGGGCCAGTTCAGCCACTTTTTTGCGTAAATACATTGCACTTCGAGGCGCATTGATTTGTTGCATAATCGGCTCAGCTTCATTGAGAAACCGCACGCGATCCTCTTGGCTTTGCAATGGATTATCTTCACTTAAATGCTTAAGAATGTATTGTGAGAGTGGCATCGCAGTTTTGATTTCCGCCTCGAATTTCTCTTTACCAAATTCGCGTATATAAGAATCTGGGTCATGCTCTTTTGGTAAGAATAAAAAAGATAACTTTAAGCCATCAGTCAAGGCAGGCAACGCATTCATAGCTGCGCGCCATGCAGCAGTTAATCCAGCTTTGTCGCCATCAAAACAAAATACAATCTCATCGGCTTGGCGCATTAGCTTGGTAATATGAAACGGCGTAGTGGCTGTGCCTAAGGCAGCAACGGCATACTCAATGCCATATTGCGCTAATGCCACTACATCCATATAGCCTTCAACCACTAATGCCATGCCTGCATCGCGTATGGCACGGCGCGCTAAAAACAAGCCGTACAGTTCATGACCTTTTTGAAACAACGGCGTTTCAGGTGAGTTGTAATATTTTGGCGTATCTTCAGGGTTAATCACGCGCCCACCAAAACCAATCACCTGGCCTTTTTGGTCGTGAATCGGGAACATTATACGGTCACGAAATCTATCATAGCGGCGGCCTTGCTCATTTTCCACCACCAAGCCAGCAACGTTTAAAGCTTCATTTTCATAGTTGGGAAATATATTTTGCAAGTTCTGCCAGCCCGCTGGCGCATAACCCACCTGAAACTTAGCTGCTACTTGTCCGCTTAAACCCCGACCTTTTAGATATTCAATCGCACGTGGGGATTTCTTTAATTCAGCTTTGTAATACTGCGCTGCTTGTTGCAATGATTCCTGCAAGCCAACCACGACTTTTGCTGCTGGTTTATCTGGATCGCGCGTTTCTTGTGGCACGATCATACCGACCATACGTGCTAGCTCATTAATAGCCTCAACAAAGCTTAACCCTTGATACTCCATTAAAAACCCAATGGCA
This sequence comes from Methylotenera sp., assembly GCA_014378495.1. GTDB lineage: Bacteria > Pseudomonadota > Gammaproteobacteria > Burkholderiales > Methylophilaceae > Methylotenera. The sequence goes on from JACMNP010000038.1 coordinate 2,426, forward strand.
GTGCCATGCGCACCACAACCAAAACAATGATAAAACTGCTTGGTTGGGCTTACCGTAAAACTGGGGGATTTTTCATTATGAAACGGACAACAGGCAGAATAATTAGCACCCGCTTTTTTAAGTGGCACGCTTTTATCAATTACATCAACCACATCAACGCGATTGAGCAACTCTTGAATGAAGCTTTCTGGAATCAAAGTTTATTTACTCGAACCTAAATTTTCTGGATGTTACAGCCAGCTTAATATTAGAAATCACCAATAATGATTTTAGCTTAATTTAGAAAACAAAATCGCAAAACAAAAAAGGAGCTATTCGCTCCTTTAATATTTACTGCTGATATTTTACTTAAACTACTGACTGCTAATTTAGCTGACTGATAATTTAGCCTAAACGCGTTTTAATCAATCCTGATATTTTACCCATATCAGCTTTACCAGCCACTAATGGTTTGATTGCAGTCATGACTTTGCTCATGTCTTTAATACCTGCAGCGCCAGTCTCTGTGACTACAGTTTCTAATATTGCTTTAATTTCATCTTCTGTCAGTTGCTGTGGCAAATAAGTTTGCAGTACAGTCACTTCAAATTTTTCAATATCAGCTAAATCTTGACGGTTTGCAGACTCAAACGCCGCAATAGAATCACGACGTTGTTTAAGCATTTTTTCAATTGCAGCAATCACATCGCTATCATTTAACTCAATTCGCTCATCCACTTCGCGCTGTTTGATAGCCGCTTGTAGTAATCGAATAGCCCCTAAACGCACGCTATCTTTAGCGCGCATCGCGGTTTTCATGTCCTCAGTAATCTGAGCTTTTAATGACATGAAGGAGCTTAGTAAAGTTTAGCTGGTAATGTTTGATTGCGTAAGCGACGGAATTGGCGCTTAACAGCAGCTGCAGCTTTACGTTTACGTTCCCAAGTTGGTTTTTCGTAGAACTCGCGTGCGCGAAGATCATTTAACAAACCAGTTTTTTCAATTAATCGTTTAAAACGGCGAAGAGCAACGTCAAACGGCTCATTTTCTTTTACACGTACACTAGACATTCGTTCTCTCTTATCGGCAACAATTTATATGAGTTATGCTCAAGCTTCTAAAAATTCTTTGACTACAGGGAGCCAACAGGTTTTATAAACTGAGAAAAGCCTAGTATTTTAATCGTATAATTGTTTTTATTCAATTACTTTTATGCATTTGTACACCAAATGCGCAATAATTCACTTTTTTCATTAACAAATCCCTACAAATGCGTCATTTAAAACAAAGTCCTAAGCTATGCTAATTTTAGGCGTTGAGTCATCCTGCGACGAAACAGGCCTCGCATTATACGATACTAATGACGGCCTACTCGCACATGCACTTCATTCACAAGTAGAAATGCACGCAGAATATGGCGGCGTAGTACCAGAACTCGCCTCACGTGACCATATTCGCCGCGTGTTGCCACTGACAGAATTAGTACTTAAAGATGCCAATAAAACCCTGCAAGATATTGACGCTATTGCCTATACGCAAGGCCCTGGCTTATCTGGCGCGTTGTTAGTGGGTACTAGCTTCGCAGAGTCGCTCGCGTTTAGTTTGCAGATTCCGACTATTAATGTACATCATCTTGAAGGGCATTTATTGGCGCCATTGTTAGAAGCGAACCCGCCAGCCTTTCCATTTGTAGCGCTGTTAGTCTCTGGCGGCCATAGTCAGTTAATGCGGGTAGATGGCATTGGCGAATATGAACTACTGGGCGATACTTTAGACGACGCCGCAGGTGAAGCCTTTGACAAAACTGCTAAATTATTAGGGTTAGGTTACCCAGGCGGGCCAGCGTTAGCTAAATTAGCTGCATTTGGCAAACCACACTTTAAATTACCGAGGCCATTATTAAACAGCGGCGATTTGAATTTTAGTTTCAGCGGCTTAAAAACGGCGGTGCTTACTTTAGCAAATCAACATCAGCCTTTAGATGAAACGACTAAAGCGGATATTGCTTGGGAGTTTCAAGAAGCCGTCACAGAGGTGCTTACTACCAAATGCATGAGTGCATTGCGTGAAACTAGATTAGATAACTTAATCGTTTCTGGTGGTGTTGGCGCAAACACTAAGCTACGTGAAAAATTAAACGCTGCGACCAAACGAAAACTATGCAAAGTAAGTTATCCGCGCTTAGAGTTTTGTACCGATAACGGCGCTATGATTGCTTTTGCAGGGGCTATGAGACTAGAAACCATGAGATTAAAAGCCGCTCAAGGCTTAGGCAATAAGAACTACGGCTTTAGCGTAAAACCAAGATGGGATTTAGCTGAGCTACAAAAACCTTAAGAAATTCCCTAGGTTATTTCTTACCAAAACCTGACTCGGTGCCTGCCA
>JACMNP010000188.1 GCA_014378495.1 Methylotenera sp.
TGCCATTAATATCGAAAGCACAACTGCCACTATGGCTAAATAAAGCAAACTTAAGCCATGTTTCTTGAGGTCTATTAATCTTAATTCTAGTGAGTCGGAGATCAATAAAATAGGCAATAAAAATAAGACTAATGTTGAAAAACTAATAGGATCACCTGTCATCACAGGGATTTTTCTAGAGGCATAATGGGCTAGAAATGATAAGGAAATTAAGCCTAATGGAGAGGGTACTCTTAATTTATCTTCAAGCTGTAAAGCTGTGTACAAAATAATAGCTACAATTATGAGCGTCGTAATCATAACTACAATTATCGCACAGTGATAAAGCTAAACTCGACATAACTAATTTAATATTGATATCCAAAGGCTGCTTAAGAACATTGTCCTTAGTACTACAATGATGCGTATTATATGAATTAAATAGAGCCTTAATCATAAATTATGAGTTGACTTTAGAAGCATCGAATAATTAAGACATTATGTCCACTTTGGGCCGTAATTGACTACTTACTACATGGCACTTTCCGGCCGAGCCTGTGTCAAAACACCCATAAATTCAATCTAAAATAAGCACATTAATCTAGATATTGTATAATGTAACTATCTGATTACATTGTTTTTATTTAAAGATGAAACGATTTATACAAGGTCAAGATAGAACACAAAGTACTCTGCTTCCAGTGCTACTGGATGAATATATCGCAGAAGATAACCCAGTCCTCGTGATTGATGTCTTTGTCGATCAGTTAACGTTATCAGAATTAGGCTTTAAAGGCGTGAACCCAGCCCAGACGGGTCGGCCGTCTTATCATCCTGCCGCCATGCTCAAACTCTATATCTACGGCTATCTCAATCGTATTCAATCCAGTAGGCGCTTGGAAGCAGAAGCGAATCGGAATGTTGAACTCATGTGGTTGATTGCAAGACTCAATCCTGACTTCAAAACCATTGCCCGATTCAGAAATGAGAATGGCCCTGCCATACGCAAGGTGTGCGGCCAGTTTGTTGAGTTGTGCCGTCGTTTGAATTTATTTACTGATGCCATGATTGCCATTGATGGCAGCAAGTTCAAAGCCGTCAACAGCTCTGATCATAACTACACGCAAGCAAAGATTAAAAGCCGCATGCAAGCGGTCGAGAAAAACATTCAACAATATCTTGATGATTTAGAGGCGGCTGACATCAGCTCCCCTAAACAATCAACACCCCATCAAGTACGCTTAACCGAACGTATTGCCATGTTCCAAGCGCACATGAAAGCACTGGAAACGATTGAAGCTGAGGTGCAGTCATGCCCAGACAAGCAACTCTCACAAACGGACCCTGATGCACGGGCTATGCAACATCGTGGTGGTGGCATGGTGGGTTATAACGTACAAGCCGCGGTGGATACGCAACATCATCTCATTGTGGCACACGAGGTCACGACAGTTGGGCATGACAGAGCGCAGTTATCGAACATGGGTAAGCAGGCCAAGGATGCCTTGCAAAAAGAGGCGCTGACCGTGGTGGCGGATAAAGGCTATTACAAAGGTGAAGAAGTGGTCGCTTGTGTTGAGAACGGCATTACGCCCATCATGCCGAAATGCTTAACCTCAGGCAACAAAGCCAATGGTTTATTTGATAAGCACCACTTTGTGTACGACCCCAAGACTAATACTTATCAATGTCCAGCAGGTGAGTTATTGATTGAACGTTTCCGCTCCCTTGAGAAAGGTAAACAACTCACCACCTATTGGAGTTCAAACTGCAAGTCGTGCACATTGAAGTCCAGTTGCACGACCAGTAATCAAAGCCGCATTAAACGTTGGGAGCATGAAGCAGTCTTGGATCAAATGCAATCGAACCTAGAAAGCATGCCTGACGCTATGAAGATTCGGCGATGTACCATAGAACACACCTTTGGTACCTTGAAACACTGGATGGGTGCTTCGCACTTTCTGATGAAAACCAAAGCGCATGTCAGTACGGAAATGAGTTTACATATTCTGGCATACAACATGAAAAGAGTAATGAGCATCATGGGAAGTGTGGCATTGATAAAGGCGATGGCTACATAAGGTCTGTGGCCTTACTTTGCACCAAAGTTGTATAACAAAATTCGGTCTAAACAGTTGCTACTTGTGCGGCGCAACATGATTACAATTCATTGATCCTAGCGTTTTGACACAGGCTCGACCCATTCCAGACACTCGAATATGCAAAATAACTAGGTGGATTCGAGCATTTATTTTAAATATGAACGCAAAACGCTTACCACTTGCTCCAAGTCCTGTTGACGCTGCTCTGGAATTACGACTTCTGTGCCTAGATGCTCTCTGATGTGTTTTTCAAGTACTTCTGCCATTAGACCATTCACCGCCCCTCTTATAGAAGCAATCTGTTGAAGTATGGCAGCACAATCAATATCGTCATTTAACGCTTTTTCCATGGCTTCGGCCTGCCCTTTAATGCGGCGGATTCGAGTTAATATCTGCTTTTTATCATGAACTAAATGCACCATATTAAATCCCCGCTTATTTTATTGGAACGTATACTGGAGTATACTATATTTATAATATACTCTGATCCCAATTATGACACAATCAATTACCCTGGATAGCCTTAAACATTCGCATAAATTTGATGAAGGTAATCCCCTAGCTGAGAAAAACACATTGCGTGTCGCTATCCTTACTGCCGTCATGATGGTGGTTGAGATTGCCGGCGGCTGGTATTACAACTCAATGGCTTTGCTCGCCGATGGCTGGCATATGAGTTCTCATACGGTCGCACTAGGCTTATCTGTGTTGGCTTATTTTTGTGCTAGAAAATATGCACACGATCCACGCTTTTCTTTTGGTACTTGGAAAATAGAAGTATTAGGCGGCTATACCAGTGCTATTTTTTTAGTGATGGTGGCAGGGTTAATGATTTTTCAATCTATTGAAAGGTTAATAGCGCCTAGTCCCATTCACTATAATCAAGCGATTGGTATTGCAATCGTTGGTCTCCTAGTCAATTTAGCTTCGGCATGGTTACTCAAAGATGGCCATCATCATGACCATGAACACAGCCACGATCATGGACACGAGCACCACGGTCATCATGACTTAAATTTACGTTCTGCTTATATCCATGTGATTGCAGATGCAGCCACATCTGTATTAGCTATCATTGCATTATTTGGCGGCAAACTATGGGGCGCAAATTGGTTAGATCCAGTGATGGGTTTAGTAGGCGCTGTCATGGTTTCTATATGGGCCTATGGTTTGCTACGCGATACTGGTCGCGTTTTATTGGATGCAGAGATGACGGCTCCTGTCGTGGAAGAGATTCGTGAAGTGATCGCGGAGTCACCGATAAAAGCTAACATTAGTGACTTGCATGTCTGGCGAGTGGGGCAAGGGAAATATGCTTGTATTCTGAGTCTCGTTACAGACAATAATGCATCGCCAGAGTATTTCAAAAATCAGTTACGTATTCACGAAGAGTTGGTTCATATCTCTGTTGAGATTAACCAAATGGCTTGAAATCTATCCAGAGGTATTGACTCTATATTTAATCAATCGCATGAGGAGTATCTCAATCAGTATTCAAGATAACCATGAAGTTTGAAGAAAACTGTACGGCTTCAGTTCTAATTTTTAAATGTTAGTTAGCGTACAGATCAAGGCGTTTTAATGGCTTACAGTTAAATCCTAACTTATCGAGGGAAATATCATGAAAATCATGCCTATTCATTTTTTTAAAGTCTGTATAGCCTCGGTACTCCTTACTACCTTTCTTGGCATAGCCAACGCTGATGAGCACAGAGATATGAAAGGTTCAGACAGTATTATGCATTCCATGAAGGATGGGATGAAGAAAATGGAAGCTATGAAAATGACAGGCGATGTGGATAAAGACTTCGCTATGATGATGAAAATGCATCATCAGCAAGCACTGGACATGGCGCAGATAGAGATTGCCCAAGGCAAATCGCCCGAAATGAAAGAAATGGCAAAGAAAATCGTTTCAGCGCAAAAAAAGGAAATCGCCGAGTTCGAAGCTTGGTTATCAAAACAAAGGTAATATTGATTTAATCCATTAGCTTGAAATGGCAGAAAGTTAAATCATGAAAGAAATGATGCATAAGCAACCTTATCTCAAGCTTTTATACATGACCCTGTTGTCCTTTGCTTCCATGTATATCTTCATGTATGCCATGGTCAACCAGATCAGCAATGTGATTCCCAACATTAACCAGTTTTATATGGCAGGCTTAATGACCATGCCCATGGTATTGATTGAACTGTTGGTCATGAATGCTATGTATATGGATAAAAACATCAACAAACTTATCATCATCCTGTCTGCTATTGCATTGGTAGCATTTTTCTTATTGATTCGATTTCAAGGTGGGGTATCAGATAAGCAATTCTTGAAATCAATGATCCCACATCACGCTTCTGCAATTCTAATGTGTAAGGAAACTGGGATAAAAGACCCTGAGATTAAAGCATTGTGCAGCAACATTGTTTCCGGCCAACAAAAGGAAATAGACCAGATGAAAGCTTTATTGGATAAAAAATAATGTTGATTGAAATTTACTTTAATTAATATAAACTAGGACTATGCAATTCAAACAGCTACGATCATTTCGTATATTTATCTTCCTGCTAGTAACAGTATTCTTTACAGATACTGTTTACGCTAGCGGCATGATGGTGGCTGACCAACTGTGTAACAATCACACAGCTGTTGCTGAAAGTCATGCTCATGAAGGTCATGACATGAATCAACATGACAACCACAAGCACGATACAGGGCAGAAACAATCTGCTAATGACCACTGCTCTAAATGCGGTCATTGCATGGCTTGCTTTACCATTTTACCCCCTAGTCAATTACACAATATGCAATCCCAGGTTCAAGCAATCGAAGTCAGCTTGTTTGAACCAAGTTATCACTCGCACATCAGTGCACAGCCTCAAAGACCTCCCATTTCATAAATAAATCGATGGATTCAATTTCAGCAACACACTATTAGCTTGTTGCTGATTCACCACATTTATTTTTGAAATGAGATTTCGATGAAACTATTCAACTTATCGTTGTTTATTCTTTCTCTTGCTATAGGAATATCTGCGCCAGTCTGGGCAGCAGATGCCCCACAAGAGGCCAATCCCTACCAATCATCCTTTGATGATTACAAACCCTTATCTGATGACAATTTATCAGATTGGAAATCTATAAATGTGCCTTCAAATGGTGGCGGTCATGCCGGACACTCCATGGCAGGTATGCAACACAAAATGAGCCCGGAACAGATGGCTAATATGTCTTCCGACAACAAGAAAATGCCTGCAATGGAGGGTATGGACCATAGCAATATGGCAGGCATGGCAGATATGAACCAAGGCAGTATGAAAGGCATGGATCATAGCCAAATGAAGCACGACCATGCAATGTCACCAATGGCAGGTATGGACCATTCTAAAATGGCTGGTATGGACATGGATCATGGCAGCATGAAATCCATGCCTGATAACAAGCAAGCAATACAGCCAATGAAAAAAGACGATATGCCAGAGATGAGTCACGACCAAATGGCGGGGCATGATCACGGTGGGTCTGATATGAAAGCAATGGATCACTCGATGATGAATGATTCAAAGGCAGATGAGATGCAACATAGTCATGAAAGTGCAGCGCAAGATGAATCTCAACCACATGAGCACGCATCTGAGCAAGGAGCTGAACACGCAGGCATGGCAATGCCATCTATGGCAGCTACTACAACGCAACCCTCAGCATGGCAGGTAATTCCTAACTTTCATCCGATTGTTGTGCATTTCCCAATTGCCTTAACTATCATCGCGTTTCTATTAAGTATCGCAGCTTATGCACGTCGTAGTCATCCGATCTCGGCACAGCTTGCAGCCGCTGGGCACTTTACCCTTTGGATCGCGGCTATCGGAGCTACTACAGCCGTATTATTTGGCTGGTTGGCTTATAACTCGGTCAATCATGATGATGCAGGGCATGCTGCCATGCTATTACACCGTTCTTGGGCTGTTCCAACGGCGATAGGATTAATCTTGCTGGCTAGCTGGGATGCCTGGAAGTATCGCGTCAATGAATTGATATCTGTACCTATGTTATTTGTACTTTTTTTGCTTTCTCAATCGATCGCAGTGACTGGCTGGCTAGGCGGTGAAGTAGTTTATCGTCATGGTATTGGCGTGTTATCGCTGCCAGCCAGTGAAGGTGCTGGACATAGTCACCATCATGAGCATGGCACTACTGAAACCACAGCTCATTCACATGAAGAGAATGCAAAAGAACCGGAAGCCGCTTCTGGGCATCATCACGACGATGAAGAAGGAGAATCCCATGAACACTAATATTCCCTATGCAATGAAACATCGCACTTTAATTGCGTTAATGGGCAGCGCTTTTGTGCTTGGTGGCTGCGCTACTTTCTCAAAAGATGGTGGCTTTGGCAGCGTGCAGGAAATAACACAGCAGCATATCAAGCAAGAAGTTGTTTGGCCAAAAACGGCAGATGAACAAGCAAAAGTTGCTGATCGCGTAAATGAGTTGCTGCAGCAACGCATGGATGTGAATAGTGCCGTTCAGATCGCATTGCTTAATAACAAAGGCTTGCAGGCCTCCTTTTATGAGCTCGGTATATCTGAAGCTGATGTAGTACAAGCAGGTCGTTTTCCAAACCCACGCTTTTCCATGCTGTATACCAAGAATGGCGGCGAATACAACATCGAGCAAACGCTGACCTTCAATATCTTTTCGCTTTTAACGATACCGAAGATGAAAGAAATTGAACGTCAACGCTTTGAACAGACCAAGCAGGCTACTGCACTCGAGGTTCTACGATTAGCGAATCAAACTCGGTTAGCTTATTTCAATGCTGTAGCGGCTACCGAGCAAGTGCGTTACAGCGAGCAAGTGAAAGACTCTGCGGAAGCCAGTGCGGAATTAGCCAGACGGATGGTGAAGGCAGGCAATTTCAATAAGCTCGAACAAGCCCGTGAACAAAGTTTTTATGCCGAAGCTGCTCTTGATTACGCTAATGCTAAAAATACACAGGTAAGCGCGTATGAAGCTTTATCCCGCTTGTTGGGCGTGTCAGCAGATGATCTTACTTTGCAAGAGCGCCTACCAGATTTACCCAAATCCATCACTGATCTTCAGCCGTTTGAAAAAACCGCTTTTGAACAAAGACTGGATTTGAAGGCTATGAAAACTGAAACCCAAGTTCTGGCTAAACAGCTAGGTCTCACCAAAACTACGCGCTTCATCAATGTGCTTGAGATTGGACCAGCACGAGTGCTTGAAGGTCGTAGAAGCTCTGGATATAAGAATGGTGTAGATATCTCATTAGAACTGCCTTTATTTGATTGGGGTAGCGCTCGCGTCGCACGTGCAGAAGCAATCTATATGCAATCAGTGAACCGTGCAGCGCAGATGGCCGTCAATGCCCAATCCGAGGTCAGGGCAGCCTATAGCAGTTACCGAGCAAACTATGACATTGCCAAGCATTACCGGGATGAACTCGTGCCTTTGCATAAGAAGATCCTCAATGAAAACCAACTGCGCTATAACGGCATGCTGGCCAGTCCATTTGAGTTATTAGCTGACGCACGTGCGCAAGTTACCAGCGTTAAAAGCTATATCGAATCACTAAAACAATTCTGGCTCTCGGAGAGTGCGTTACACATGACGCTGACTGGCAGCGCAAATATGATGGGAGGCAATTAACATGGATTTTTCTAAATTTGGTAAAGATATTACCAGGCGCAATTTTATCAAACTGGCAGGGGCCGGCATTGCTGCATCCACTGTAAGCAAAGTCGCCATGGCTGCATTACCTGAAATCGTGTCGACTGAACAAGCTACTACTCAAGCACCTTTACATCCTAATACAGGTCGGCCATACAACCCAGTTGTGACACTAAACGGCTGGAGCCTGCCGTGGCGCATGAATAATGGTGTGAAAGAATTTCACTTAGTCGCAGAGCCTGTATTGCGCGAAATTGCACCCGGCATGAAAGCGCATTTATGGGGTTATAACGGTCAAAGCCCAGGTCCGACCATTGAAGTAGTTGAAGGTGATCGTGTACGGATATTTGTCACCAACAGATTGCCCGAACAGACCAGTATCCACTGGCATGGACAACCAGTACCTAATGGTATGGATGGAGTGAGTGGGTTAACACAGCCAGCAATACAACCCGGTAAAACTTTTATGTATGAATTTGTAGCCAAGCGTGCTGGCACCTTTATGTATCACCCACATGCGGACGAAATGACGCAAATGGCAATGGGCATGATGGGGACTTGGATCACGCATCCCAAGAATACCAAATTCATGCCGGTTGACCGTGACTTTGTATTTTTGCTTAATTCTTATGATATCGATCCTGGTAGTTACACACCTAAAATCAATACCATGCTGGATTTCAATCTATGGACATTCAATAGCCGTGCTTTCCCTGGCATTGATCCGATGGTAGTGCGCAAGAATGATCGTGTACGTATTCGGTTTGGTAACCTGACCATGACCAACCATCCTATTCATTTGCATGGTCATGAGTTTCAAGTAACCGGTACTGACGGTGGTTGGGTGCCGCCAACTGCACGTTGGCCAGAAGTGACTACAGATGTTGCTGTAGGGCAGATGCGTGCGATTGAGTTCATTGCTGATAATCCTGGTGACTGGGCGTTCCATTGTCATAAAAGCCATCACACCATGAATCCTATGGGGCATCAGGTGCCAACATTACTTGGTGTAAAACAAAGTGATCTTGTAGGAAAAATCAGTAACCTAGTACCCGATTACATGGCAATGGGTGAAACTGGCATGGCAGAAATGACAGAAATGAAAGCCATGATGGATATGCCACTCCCTGAAAATACCTTACCGATGATGTCAGGCACAGGTCAGTATGGGGCTATCGATATGGGTGGGATGTTTACAACGGTAAAAGTACGTGAGGGTTTAGCGCGTAACGACTACAAAGATCCAGGACCTTACAATCACCCTCAAGGTACGGTTGCACGTGAGGTGGTGAATGACCTACCGCCGGTTGAAAGACCAGCCATGAATGATTCAGAGGGTGGCATGGAAATGTCTGTACGCAAACCTATGGGACATATGGAGCATTGATTTAAGTTAACGCCAGCTATAAAAATTAGTATGGCTGGCGTTGTTAATCCATTGCATGTTTTACGTCTAAGTGCGTTGTCGAACAGACTGTGAGCGTCAACTGAAAGATGATAAATTTCCAAGCTTTTGCTTGAATATAATGAAAAGGATTTCACCATGCAAACAGAACAGTTAAAAGTAACAGGAATGACCTGCGGAGGCTGTACAAGTAGGGTTACAAGCGCATTAAAGGCCGTTAATGGAGTAAGTGATGTCGCTGTTTCTTTATCCGACAGTCAAGCAACAGTGCAATATGATGAAAAGTTAACCTCACCCGAACAATTAAAATCAGTGGTATTAGAAGCTGGTTATGGAGTAGGTACATCTGATAACACACAGCAACCTGAAGGTAAAGGCTGTTGCGGATAATGGCTTTAATATTTAGGAGTGAAATGTCATGACTGTGAGTAGCCTAGTACTGCAAGAGCTGAAAGATCCTGTCTGCGGCATGAAGGTGACCGAACAATCTCCTAACGTATTCAATTACAAAGGTAAGCCAGTTTACTTTTGTAGTGCTGGTTGCAAAGCTAAGTTTGTGGCTGATCCAGCAAAATATTTAGTAGCAGATTTAAGCGCCAGCAACACAGTTTTAGAATCAAAACCCACTCAATCCGAACTTACTTCAACAGGTACAATTTATACCTGCCCGATGCACCCAGAAGTTCGCCTTGATCATGCTGGGGTATGTCCTAAATGTGGCATGACACTAGAGCCAGAAATGCCTACTCTGGATAATGGTGAAAGCCCAGAGCTAATGGATTTTAAGCGTCGTTTTATTTGGACGCTACCACTGACTATTATTGTTACATTCTTAGCTATGCTAGGTCACCGTTTACAGTGGTTTGAAATGGCTACGCAAAGCTGGATAGAGCTCCTACTGTCATTACCTATTGTATTATGGGCAGGCTGGCCATTCTTTGAGCGTGGTTTTCAATCTGTAGTGAATCGCAGCCCTAATATGTGGACGTTGATTGGATTAGGCACTTCTGCAGCATTTATTTACAGCGTTGTCGCCACAATCATACCAAATGTTTTTCCTGCATCGTTTATGGCGATGGGTCGTGTCTCCGTTTACTTTGAAGCAGCCGCTGTAATTATTTCCTTAACGCTGCTTGGCCAAATTTTAGAACTCAAAGCACGATCACAAACTTCTGCTGCGATTAAATCATTACTTGGCTTATCCCCTAAAACAGCTCGTAGAATTAATGCAGATGGTATTGAAGAGGATATTCCTCTCACGCACGTCCATGTAGGCGACCTGCTACGTATACGACCAGGAGAAAAAATCCCTGTCGATGGTGTGGTGACAGAAGGTAGTAGCGCAGTAGATGAATCCATGCTTACTGGTGAACCGATGCCAGTCACTAAAAGCATTGGTGATAAGCTCATTGGCGCAACACTTAATACAAACGGCGCATTGATCATGCGCTCAGAAAAAGTAGGTTCGCAAACGGTGTTGGCCAGTATCGTACAGATGGTCATTCAAGCTCAACGCTCTAAAGCACCTATGCAACGCATGGCGGACCAAGTGGCCGGCTACTTCGTTGTCACTGTCGTTAGCATTGCACTCATCACTTTCTTTGTTTGGGGCTTCTTAGGACCAGAGCCAAGCTGGGTCTATGGTCTGATTAATGCTGTGGCGGTGCTTATTATTGCCTGCCCATGTGCATTAGGGCTCGCAACACCTATGTCCATCATGGTCGCCACCGGTAAAGCCGCAACGCAGGGTGTGTTATTCCGAGACGCAGCAGCTATCGAAAACTTCCGTAAAGTAGATACATTAATCGTAGACAAGACTGGCACGCTAACAGAAGGAAAGCCGCGATTTAATCTAGCCATAGCATCGTCAGGTTACACGGAAGACGAAGTGTTACGTTTAGCAGCCAGTCTTGATCAAGGAAGTGAGCATCCATTAGCAGATGCTATTGTTAAGGCAGCACATGAACGAAGCCTAATACTTGATAAGGTAGATGGTTTTGAGTCCAGCACAGGCATAGGTGTACGTGGTAGTGTCGGTAGCAAACAATTAGCTTTAGGTAATACGGCTCTCATGACTCAGCTCAATGTGCAAATCGAATCATTAAAACTAACGGCAGAAGAATTACGTACCACAGGGGCTAGCGTTATGTATCTAGCTGTCGATGGTAAGCCAGCAGGTTTGCTATCTGTCTCAGACCCAATTAAGGAAAGCACGACTGAAGCATTGACTACTTTAAAATCATCTGGCATGCGTGTCATCATGGCGACAGGTGATGGTTTACTCACAGCGAAATCAGTTGCAGCCAAGCTGGGGATTGATGAATTTTATGGCGAGGTTAAACCTGCCGACAAATTAGCATTGGTAGATAAATTGCAGCGCGAAGGCCGGATTGTGGCAATGGCAGGCGATGGTATTAATGATGCACCTGCTCTTGCTAAGGCGAATGTAGGTGTGGCAATGGGTACTGGCACTGATGTGGCGATGAATAGTGCTCAGGTAACACTCGTTAAGGGCGACTTGCGCGGCATTGCACAAGCTCGCGAGATTTCTGTACAAACCATCGCAAATATGAAACAGAATTTAGGCTTTGCCTTCGTATATAACGCACTAGGAGTGCCACTGGCTGCGGGAGTTCTTTACCCATTCACTGGTTGGTTACTCTCACCTATGATTGCCGCCTTAGCAATGAGTTTAAGTTCAGTTTCTGTGATTACTAATGCATTACGTTTGAGAAACTCTCACACATAAAATGGAGCTTTATAAGTTTAACTTGAATTCACAGTCCGCTTTGGGCCGTTAGCTCCAGATTAGATCGTCTGCATTTGGGAAGCATATAAGCGGAATATTCAATTTTGATAAAACGGCCCAAAGCTGACTGTGAAAGGTTTAAGCAAATAATTTTTGAATCAATTCATGAATAGGAACAGGCTTAGAAAAGAGATAGCCTTGACCATAATCACAACCTGAATTGATTAAAATCTTTTTTTGCTCCTCTGTTTCTATGCCTTCAGCAATCACTTTGATGCCCAGTTTATGAGCCATGACGATAATGGCCTCACAGAGAATGGCATCATTGGAATCTTCAGATAAATTTGAAACAAATGATCGATCGATTTTCAAGTAATCAATATCATATTTTTTTAAATAGGATAAGGAAGAATATCCTGTACCAAAGTCGTCTAGCGATAACTCTATGCCAGCATTTTCAAAATCTACCAATAACTTGTTAGTAGCATTACTGTTTGACATCAACAAGCCCTCAGTAATTTCTATGACCAGACTGTTACCAGGCAAGCCTAACCCTTTGAGATGATCGAACCAATTGGTATGTGAATGCTTCACTTTTTGAAACTGCACTGGCGATTTATTGATACTGATTTTAAATTCAGGATCGTATTGATTTCTGATGATTGCTAACTGCTTTGTGGCTTCGCGAAAAACCCAATCACCGACATCATGAATTAAACCCGTCTCTTCAGCTAGTTTTATAAAGTCAACTGGGCTGACCATGCCATGTATAGGATGTAACCAACGAATCAATGCTTCTGCCTTTTGCACATGACCTGTGCTTAATTCCACAATAGGTTGATAATGCAGACTAAATTGCTGCTTTGTAATAGCGGAGTGCAAGTCATTTAACATGCTCATTCTGGCTTTTGCTAAGGATTGCATGATAGGCGTAAAGTAGCTTGAACGATTACGCCCTTCTTTTTTAGCGTTATACATCGCCTGGTCAGCATGCTTAATCAAATCATCAGCAACAGTCGCATCTTCAGGGAAAAACGCGATACCAATACTAGCTGAAAGATGCACCACTTCATCATTAAGATTAAATGGCTTAGATATTTGATATAGTATTTCCTGTACTACACGCTCTACACTTTCGATATCATTAAGCTCAGAAAGTATTATGACGAATTCGTCACCACCCAATCTGGCCACCGTGTCTGTTAGCCTGACAATCCTTGTTAGACGAGTACTCGTCTCTTTGAGTAGTGCATCACCTATATTATGCCCAAGCGTATCGTTAACGGTTTTGAAATAATCAAGATCTAAAAAAAGTAAAGCAAGCTTGGAGTTTGATCGGGTTACAAGTTTTATATCTTGTATCAATCGATCAATCAGTAAACGACGATTTGGCAACCCTGTTAATTCGTCGTAAGAAGCCTGTTGCAACAACAGATCTTCAGCAGCTTTCTTTTGCGTTATATCTGAAAAGATAGATACGTAATGGTGTACTGAGTTTTCTTTATCAAAGATCGTATTAATAGTCAGCCATACAAAATATAACTCGCCATTCTTGTGCTGCAGTTTCATTTCCCCCTGCCATTGACCTAGGGTAGTAAAGTCTTGAAGCATCGGTTGGTAGGTAGTTTTATCCAGATGATTGAAACTAAATTCACTATAGTGTTTAAAAGCGACATCTTCTAGTTGATATCCTGAAATTTTGGTAAATGCTGGATTGATGCTGATGATGAGGCCCTGATGATCCGTGATGATGATTCCCTCACTGGTATTTTCATATACCATTGCAGAAAGTTGCATTGAATCTGCGATCTGCCTAGAGGCTGTGATATCTTCAATGATAGACCATATACTCTCTACCCCAAATTCATCAGTGATGATTGCGCCATTTAATCTGAAGGGGATCAGTCGACCATCTTTATGAATATATTCTTTTTCATAGGGGCCATACTTACCTATTTTCTTCAAAGATACTAGCTGCTCATCTTCTTGATCAGTATATTTTTTTGGTGTGATATCCCAATAACTTAGCTCTTTGATTTCCTCTAACGTATAGCCTACCATGTCTAAAAATGCTTGGTTCGCCGTCATATAAGTGCCCTCCATAGAGGTGCGCAACATCCCTAATGGCGATAGGGTGAACATGGCATTGAATTTTTCTTGGATGGTTTCTTCCCAAGATTTTCGGATTGTAATATCTCGCTCAGTTCCCGCTATAGCTTCAATTTCACCAGATGCATCTACAATGGGAGTTAATATGTATTCATAAAATAAGGTCGAGCCGCCATTAAATTTATATTGAGTCTCTCCACGTATTTCATTTTTTTCTTGAATGACTTTTTTAAACGCTAAATCCCATTCATTGCCTTTTATTTCCTCAAAATCTGTAATGCTCTTACCCAATATGTTTTTTGGATCCTGCCTTAATTGATCTGCCATTGCTTTGTTCACAAATATGATATTGCCGTCTTTATTAAGAATGTAATTATGGTCAGGTGAGATTTCTAATACAGTTTCAAACAATTTAATTTGTTGATTTTTATGATTGGCAAATACATCCACTGACTCCGCAAGAACCTGATCAATACTTTCATTGAATCGATTAATTTCATTAATGTTGGTTGATTTGGCAAGTTGGGGATGTTTCTCCCATTGTTTAAGTACACTGGCTCTTAAAGCTCGAAACTCAGAAACCACTTCCTGAACGCTAAACCCTGATTTAAATCTAGCCTCACCATGGCTAGTTCCTTTTTCATTCATTTTTGTTGATTCAGCTCCAGGATTATCCGACTTTCCTACTGATTTATTTTGTTGTTGCTTTTCAGATTGGGGGGACATCAGGTCTTTTGATATGGTAATAAGCATTTCTTTGGCATGATCTCTTAATTCTTCTTTATTAAGCTCTTTGGTACCTTCTAGAGAGTTTGCAAATTCTTCCCACTCCTGAAGAATGGGTTCCATATTTTGGGTAATAAAATCGGCTAAATTCATTTTTATGTTTATAGACTTTCATAGTTCATATTAGAGTTTTCTTTATGATTCTAATATCGAACAATTACTATTTAAATTCTGTACGTTATCGTACAAATATGATGAGATAGAGTTGATATGTGTCATAAAGACATCAGGCCATCAATTTTTAGAATAAAAATGGGCTTACTTCAAATGTCTGCTCAGGGCCGTTTTATCAAAAATGAATCGTCCGCTTCTATGCCTTTAAAAAGTAGACTGTGTAATCTGGAGCTAGCAGCCCCTTTGCGGTCCTTCCTGGATTGCTTAGTAAAACCATTCTTTCAGTAAATCATTTCTTGTGAAGTTGGATGATGTGTATGTTCGTTTTCTCACATACATCAGTAATAACAGCACGTATATATCTGTAGGTTAACAATTTGGAGTTGTACCGTGAAAAGTTTATTTTTAAAAGTTTTTTTTCAGCCTGATTACCTTATTTACTCAGGTTGCTGTCGCTGGCTCAGTCGCTAAGGTAATGGTGTTGGACTTCCCACTTAACGACCTCACAGACTTACCGAATCCTCCGGAAGAGCTGGCCAGAATTTCAAGTTTCAATATCGCATTTAAGCAGAAGCTCGTTGATGATGGCGCAGAAATTGTGCCAGTGAGTGACCAGATTATTGCAATGGCGGCAGAACAGTCTGCCACTTATTTATTTGATCATACCGATATTGCGGCAGACCTAGCTAAGAGTAGCGGAGCTGATTATATACTGATAGGTGTGGCTATGAAGCCCACCTATTTGTTTGTCTACCCAAGATTATTGCTTGTAGATGTTAAAACAAATCGCAAGGCATTTACCGCTTACGTACAGATGGAGGGATCCTGGTTAGATAAACACACCACAGAAAGCAGCGCAAAAAGACTCGCAGGCAAGGTAAGCGAAGAACTTAAGAGATTATTAGCTAAAAAGAATAATACTTAGCATTTAGAATGCGCAATTGAAACTTCCAACAGCAAAATAACTTTACTAAAGTAACGCAAATGAACGTCTGCTAGGGGCGATACTCGCCTCATAATCATTTAATTAGCTCGCCACAAAGCTGCCCTTGGCAAAATCAAGATATATTTAAATCCCTGTTTTTCCCTGTTCCAAAATTCATAGTTTTAACTAATATGGAATATTTACGCACTAGGATGAGGGGTTTCATTGAATTTTTAGCTGAATTTAATTGGAATAACCTGTAAAATTCGCTGTTACCAGGGAAAGACAACCTTGCTGTAGACTCACAGCACCGCCAATACTAAAAAAGCCCTATAAGCCAACAGCTTATAGGGCTTTTTTACTTTTTAGTCTGGTAGCAAATTATGCTGAAACTTCCAGTTTATGCTAGTAATGGTATGTACTACTTTCATACTAGATATGAGTATCACCAAGTCAAACGGTCATTGAGCACTAGAGACCCTACAATTGATATGATTAGAGCCTTAGAGCTTCTAAAAGTGATTGATATGACCATTGCCTCAAGAAAATCAAAAAATACGAGATAAACCTTGCTAGAGGTGTATTCAAATCAAATGGTAGAGAAGACCATGCCGATATGATGGATGCCCTAGCCAACATAGATAGAATTGGTTTAAAAGTCGAGCATACCAGCCCCCCGCTCCACATGCATAGGGAAGAATCATTGAAATCACCTATTGGTCTACGACTCCCTGAAGTGGTAGAAAAGTGTTTCAATCTCAAAAAACAATTGAAACAAGCTACAGCTATGTCATATAAAAAGATTGTGAATGACTTTGCTGGCTAAGCAGGTAATCAATACATCAGTGAATATGATAGTTCCGACATTACTAGATATATGGACCACCTAGCTACTTTTAATGACCCTAGAACCATAGATAAAAAAGTTGGCATAAACCCCAGTCATTTCTTTAGTTTCGATTCCAGCGTTTGCGGAAAAATGGTCGAAGTCCCAATTACTTTTACTTCATATACAGATAAACGTGAAATTAAATATGCTATTAGTAGCAAAGAGTAGTCATTGTATTAATCCTAAGCTTAAATAAAAATGGCGCATCATAAGATGCGCCATTTTTATTTGTACTAAATAATGCTTAAGTATTTTTTCTATTACGGCGTGATGCTACACCCACTAGACCTAGCCCAGAGAGCAATAATGCATATGTTTCAGGTTCTGGCACGGCGGCTACAGTAGCAATATTAATATTGTCATATAGTTTTCCACCGCTCAATATAATTCCACTGACCCCGTTTACAGAGCCTGACGTGATGATTGCGCCTGGATTAGCGTAGCTGTCGAAACTAACGGTAGATAAAGTTTTACCTGATACATCCAAAAATATAAACGAAGCATTATAAATGCCGAACTGGCTATTATCTAATTGGGCAGAGAATGAAGTTAGATTTTGTGCAGTATCAAATTTAATGAATACTTGATCGAATAATGCATTTAGCGCGTTAGTGCCAGAAGGTGCAACGCCGTGATTAAAAGATAATGGATTATTTACTTTAATATTACTATCGGAATAGGCTTCCCAATGCGTTTGGCCTGGAATTGGCTGATTAGTATTGATATCCAAAATCTCATAGCCATCTGCATCTAAGTCAGCAGTTAAAAAGCCACTCAAAAATGATACATTTGCATAAGGATTCACAGCTGAATCATTGGCAGAAGTGCCGCTCGCTACTCCATCAAAATTAAAATTATAATCTGCATGTGCTTGTACTGAGAAAATACTCAAAGCTAATATTGCTGAGGTTGTAGCGTTACGTAATATGTTGATGTTTTTAATCATTTTAAACTCACTTTTAGGTAGTTAGAACTGCTGCTTAACATCACTAGATGTTAAGCAGCTTATTCAATTATTTAAGATGGTTTTATTTAACTCCACCAATAGCTGCTTGTCCGAATTTAAAGAACACATCAGTGTTATCCATCAAACCCGTAAATAATGCAGAGCCACGACCAAATGCTGACAAAGGGATGTCTGTCGCTGTATGTACTGCAGTATCACCAGGTACTTGGCCAGTAACAAGGTAGCCAGTGCTGCTATTACGAACAGCTACAAGTGCTGGATAAGTATTTAATGGTGCAGAACCTATGAACGGCTGTTGACTATCTTGCACTGGAGTCGTGTTAGATACCCAAGCTTCATAACGATCAGCATTTGCTCCATAACCAATCAACATCTTGCCATCTACGTCTGTAGTTGCTGGATAACCATCAGCAGCAATTGTATATTTAGGAAATTTTGCTGCTTGATATGTTCCGACAACACTGTCGCGCATGCTGGCAGTTGTATTGGATTTACCACGCAATACGGAGTCAGTCACTGTAGATGCACCGATAATTGAAGCACCACCCGTTTCATGGTCAGCTGTTACAATTACTAAAGTATCAGGATTGGCAGTTGCATAATCCTTTGCAACCTGAACGGCACGATCAAACTCAATCACTTCTTCAATCCAGCGGTCTGAATCCATGTTGTGAGCTTGTTTATCAATTGAGGCACCCTCAACCATTAAGACAAAACCAGCTGGGTTTTTGGCCAATACATTGATTGCTTTGCTCGCCATTTCGTCTAACATCGGTTGATCAGGAAAGCCATAGTCATTTACAATTGAAGTTGCACCACGGCGACCATTGATTTTGTCGAAGGATACATTCATGTTTGAATAGGCAAACAAACCTAGCAACTTATCTGGTGTACCAGCGCTTTGCAATGAAGCGTTATCTGAAACATAAGTAAAACCTGCCGTTTGAAAGTCTGTAATCAAATCACGCGCTGGATCTAAAGCACCAGGTGCTGTACCCCAACCGCTAATAATATCGCTAGATAATTTATAGTCGTTGGCATTACGACGTTGTGAGCCATTAGCTGCTTGTGGGCTAACACTGTTAGAGGCGTTTGGTAAGAACCATTTACGACCACCACCCATTAGTACAGTGAGGCCAGTTAAACCACTGTCATCTAAATATTGGTCAGCAATACCAGTACCATTACCTCGGTTTGAAGTGTGTACCGCATTTGCCGCCGGTGTTGCATCAAAGACATCGGCAGTACTAACAATACCTAGTGATTTGCCTTGAAGGCGATGTAAATATTCTGATAAGTATTCCATACGTGGGTTATCAAAAGCATCAACAGTATCATCTGGCCATACACCTTCCTGTCCTGAAGCTTGTTTATTACCGTTTACATAGTTTGCCATACCAGGTGCTGAGTCAGTCACAATTGTATCTAATGATGCTGTCATCACCATGCCTGTCACAGGAAATGTATCCATTGCTAAACGGCCTTTTGCCTTACCTTGGGCATAACCTTTAGCCATAATGCGGGCCGCAGTGCGATGAGCAGCGCCCATGCCATCACCTAACATCACGATAATGTTTTTAGCAACGCGACCTTGATTGGTAATGCCAACCACTTCAAAACTGCCTGTAGCTGTTGCTGCTTGACCATCGCTCTGAGTAGCGGTAACCGTAAGAGTGTGAATACCAGGTACATTGTTTGAATATGCACGTTTTGAAACTACTGCTGTACCTGCGATTAAGCCTGTATTTAATCCTGTTGTTACAATGCCAGATGTGCTTGCTGTAACAGGTAGTGCAACCCCATCTACTGCAAATTGAAAGCTAGTAAAAGTAGCACCAGCATCAGGACGTAGTGTTGCTTGCAAATCAAAACGTTGTCCAGGTAGAAAACGCGCAATCATTGGTGCTGCAGCGTCATTCACACCAGTGGCGAAGCGCTCACTTGGTGGCGTAAGACGAGTGACGGTAGGTGCGGCTGTAGCAACTGTAACTCCACTAGTGAATGTTACTGCCATTAATGCACGAATACAGTTTAGAGCAAATTTCTGAGATTTCATCGCAAACTCCATTTAGATTTAAATTGTTATATTTATGACACTACTGATTGATACAAACTTCAAAAAACACTGAGAAACTAGGTAAGTTATGGATATTTTGCCGCAAGACCAGATGGTTTTCGATCTAATGTTTTAGGGTCGAGTTGTATCCTTACATAAGAGATACGACCGTCAGCCTCACTAGTATTTCCAACACTTAGTACGCCGGTTAGATTAATTAGCCCGGGTACATAATTAACAAGTACATTTGAATCATTGAGATGAATAAAAATGGAATTTGCAGGCATATCATCTGCAAATTTGTCATCTTCATCACCCATATTGACTGGTAAGGGAGACAAGATGAATAAGCCAGGTGTTGGTGATTCTTGCTTAGCCATATAGCCAATAATGCGTACTCGTTTATTATCTAAAGATAGTAATTTGTCGGAGGGCTCCATTCCACGTGGGCCTACTGGCAATTTAAATATTTCATTAAATTTAAGGTCAGTAGCGCCATTGGTAAGCACAGGTAATTGACCCTCTAATTGAAGCGATTGAATTGGTAACGATTTGCTAGAGTCTATTTCGTGAGCTTGGGATTGCATCGAATTGCAAAGCATGAAAGCACTCAATATTACTGAAACCTTTAACTTGGTTGTCTTCATAAAAATCCTTTTAATTTATGAAGAAATATTAAAACTCTAAGATTTCATAATAAAGATATGCATATAGTCTTTAAGGACTATAAATCGCAAAATCTTGTGACAGACATTAACAATATTGCTGTGTAAATATTCAATCTGTTAACTGCAGCATATAAATTATTAAAACTAGTAAATTATTAAAACTAGAAGATATTCAATTTCTAGTTTTAATCATGTCATTTACATAATTTTAACTAGTTATTTCGGCTCATATAAATCAAATTATTCTTCATAAGTTTGCAACTTACCTGATACATCATGCTGAGTAAAATAAATACTAATACTTAGTAATGAGGAGATGGTTAAGTGAGCTTTCTAATTAAATCGCTAAATAAGTTATTACAGTTAAATGTGTTTAACCATTTTTTTAAAACTATTAATGAGCTACTTTATGATGTGCATTCACCTGTTTCTAATCACTTAAGTTATGTTCAACATAAATCTAATGTATTAAAGAAATATGATAATTACTTAGAGTTTTCGACTGGTTTTGGAAGTAATAAAAGCTTTAAACTGGATACTGTAGTTTCAATTCCTAGGTTTAGTCCACATTCGCATTATCCAGAGTCCTCATTAAAAAATCATGCTCAGCCTAAGCGATTAAAAGTCATGATGTTGGGATTAAGAGGCTTTCCAAATGTACAGGGTGGAATCGAAGCGCATGCAGAAAAACTAGCCCCTCTGCTAGTTGACTTAGGATGTGATTTGGAAGTTATAGTGAGGTCACCCTACCAAGATGTGAGTACTGGAAAAAAATGGTGTGGCGTTAAGTTTACCCGTATTTGGGCACCAAAATCTAAAGGGCTAGAAGCAATTATCCACACTTTTTTAGGTGTACTTTACGCTGCCGTTAAGCGGCCTGATTTATTACACATACACGCAATTGGACCGGCTTTGATGACTCCTTTAGCTAGGCTTTTGGGTTTACGAGTAGTTGTTACGCATCACGGGGCCGATTATGAAAGACAAAAATGGGGTGGTTTTGCGCGTAGTATATTGTTACTAGGGGAATGGTTGGGAATGCGTTTCTCTAAGGGTAGAATTGTTATTTCAAATGTTATTCGTGAGTTAGTGGTAAATAAGCACTGTATGCATTCTGAGCTTATCTTTAACGGAGTCGTAATCCCAGATCTTGATATATCAGAGGACTATATTCAAAAGTTTGGCATTCATAAAAATAAATATATCTTATTAGTAAGTCGATTAGTGCCAGAAAAGCGACATCTAGATTTGATAACTGCCTTCAATGTAGCGAATCTAGAAGGTTACAAATTAGTGATTGTTGGTTCCTCAGACCACCCTGATCAGTATGCTCAGTCAGTTATTATTGAAGCCTCAAAAAATAAAAACATTGTTATGACAGGTTTTCAAACAGGCAATAATCTACGTAGTTTGTATACCCATGCCGCGCTATTTGTACTACCTTCATCCCATGAAGGGTTATCTATTTCTTTGCTGGAAGCACTAAGTTATGGGTTGCCAGTCATTGCAAGTAATATTCCCTCTAATTTAGAGTTAGGACTTAAACAAAGTAGCTATTTTGAATTAGGTAATATACAAGCGCTCGCAAAGTTAATGATTACAACACTTGATCAGCCAATTTCTGTGGAGGCTAGAATGAATCTTAGAGCGTGGGTAAGTAGTAATTATAATTGGAAAAATATTGCTGAAAAAACCTACAAAGAATATCGAGTTGCGTTGCACTAGATAGTTTCTGATTAAATTAGTATACAAATTTACCTTTTCAGTAATATGCATTTCTATGTAATTTACATCTAGCTGTCATACTGCAATCTTAAAATTATGAATTAATATTAAAATTTATTGATGTTTGCATGATGAAATTTAAGCAGCAAGTCAGTTTTAATAGGGCATTGAGTCTTCATAAATTAATTAAAATACTGATAGATCCAATATTAATGATTGCTACGCTTTTTGTGATAGCAATTTATTTTGAAGATAGGCTTACCTCTCGATACGTCGTACTCTCAATCATGTTGTTTGCACTTAGTTTCCCTGGGTCATGGGAAAATTCTAAAGTTTTTGTTAAAGAAGTGAGTAAGACTTTTTGCTCGTGGTTTTTAATTTTTGGTATTTTGCTGTTTTTTGGCTATGCGACCGACTACTTAGAGCAGTTTTCTCATCAAATAATAATGCTTTGGGCTGTGGTTACTCCGCTCATTCTCATTGTTGCTCATTGGTTAGCAAGCACTTATTTATCTAGTAAGCACTATATTGCTAGCGTAAAAAAAAATGCAGTTATTGTTGGAGTGAATGAGTTAGGCAAGCAACTCCAAGACAGAGTTAAAGCTAATGCAGAGCTTGGTATTGAGGTTAGAGGTTTTTTTGATGTTATCAATAATTCGCAGTCTCCAGAGTCATTAGCAAATAATTTCAGATTGCTAGGAAATGTCACAGAATTACCAAGCTATGTTAAGTCTAATGCGATAGATACAATTTACATCGCATTGCCACCATCACTACACTCAGAAACAATGATGTTACTTGATGATTTAAAAGACACAACAGCTTCTATTTATTTTGTGCCTAACTTCTTTATTGCTGATTTAATTCAGGCAAGAATTGATGAGATTGATGGAATGCCTATTGTTGCTTTGTGTGACACCCCATTTTCAGGATTTAATGGCTTTATTAAGGCTTTAAGTGATTTCATTTTATCAAGTTTAATTTTATGCTTAATATCACCTATATTAATTTTACTAGGATTGGCAGTTAAACTGAGTTCGCCTGGACCTATATTGTTCAAACAAAGACGTTATGGATTGGATGGATATGAAATTGTCGTGTACAAATTTAGATCAATGACGGTTACCGAAGATGGCGAAAATGTAACGCAAGCGACAATCAATGATAAAAGAGTAACTAGGTTAGGAAAATTTATTCGTAAAACATCCTTAGATGAGTTGCCTCAATTTATCAATGTATTGCAGGGGAGGATGAGTATTGTTGGTCCGAGACCACATGCGACCAGTCACAATGAAATATATCGTAAATTGATCAAAGGTTACATGGTCAGGCATAAAGTTAAGCCTGGGATTACTGGCTGGGCGCAAATCAACGGTTTTAGAGGCGAAACTGGTTCCGTAGATAGTATGAAGTTACGTATTGATTATGATTTAGAGTATTTAAAAAAATGGTCTTTAACTTTTGATATGAAAATTATTTTGAAGACGGTTCTATTGATATTCAAAGATTCAAAAGCATATTAAATATATAAAAGTAATACAAATTCAATTATATTTGTAGCCCGTTCGGGCTAATCTAGTCTTAAAGAACTACTTTTTAAGTAGCTATTAAATCTGCTTGTAATAATTGCCCTTTAATCTGAAATTCTAATTTTAGAGTATCTTTAAGGAGCATTAAAGTGAGATTATTTAATATTGTTTCAGTGTTTTTATTAGTGGTTTTGTCCACATCAGCAATAGCTACAGAAAATAAACATGCACAGTTTGCAGATACATCTATAGATAATCTATATGTTGCAAATGATGGAGAAGTGTTCCTTACATTTCTATCAAAAGAGGCGGGTTATTCAGATGACCTTTATTTAGTAGGTACAGCAGGTAAAATTTTAAATAATCAAACGGCAATGCTAAATCAGCAGTTTTCAATTGGTAGTTTTAAAGCGGGCACAGAGCTAATATTTAGTTTATTTGCAAATGATATTAGTACTGCTTTTTATAGCGGTAAGGCCCAATATAACTTAGATGGTATTTCACATACTGCGTATAAAACTGAATCTAACAATTCTGTGATTGTAGGATTTGAAGATCTTTTTAACGGTGGTGATAAAGACTATGATGATTTAGTGTTTTCTCTAAGTAATGTCAGCGCGAACAAATTAGTCATAACTCAAGTTCCAGAACCTGAGACTTACGCAATGTTTTTGGCAGGTTTATTTTTGCTTGGTCTTATTAGACGTCGTAAAAGTTAGTTTTAATTGCTTTAAAAAGCGGCTTCCTACAGCCGCTTTTTTTATTGCATGAATAGTACACAAGTTTAGCTACTATTCATGAATGTTTAATAATCCATGTCTATAGTTCGTTAAACACTAATTATTTTGAAAGAATTTGCAATGAAAGCTATGATTTTGGCTGCCGGTAAAGGTACTCGTGTTAGACCTTTGACTTATGAGTTGCCTAAGCCAATGATTCCAATTTTAGGCAAACCTGTGATGGCTTACCTGATTGAGCATTTAGCAAAGCATCAAGTAAATGAAGTGATGATTAATGTAAGTTACCTTCACGAAAAAATTCAGCAATATTTTGGTGATGGGCATCGTTTTGGTATCAATATTGGATATTCTTTTGAAGGGGACATTAGTAATGGGAAAATTATTCCTAGCCCAGTTGGCTCTGCAGGGGGAATGCGTAAAATTCAAGATTTTGGTGGGTTCTTTAACGAAACTACCATTGTAATATGCGGTGATGCCATTATTGATTTGGATATTCTTGCTGCGGTCGCAGAGCATAAGAAAAAAGGTGCTTTAGTAAGTTTGGTCGCTAAAGAAGTGCCTATGGATAAAGTGTCCGGGTATGGCATTGTGGTGACAGATGAATTTGGAAAAATAACTTCGTTTCAAGAAAAGCCCACTCAGTCACAAGCGCTTTCTAATTTAGCCAGTACAGGTATCTATATTTTTGAGCCTGAGGCTTTAAGTTTAATTCCGTCCGGTTGTATGTTTGATATCGGCGCTGATTTATTCCCGTTGCTTGTAGAAAAGAATTTACCATTTTATGCCATCAATCAGCACTTCAATTGGATTGATATTGGGCTAGTGTCTGACTATTGGGAGGTAATGCAACAAGTGATGCGAGGTGAAGTGCCGTCAATGAAAATTCCAGGGAAAGAAGTGAAACCTGGCGTTTGGGTGGGCTTAAATGTACATATTGATTGGGAAAACACCAAAATACAAGGACCTGTCTACGTAGGCTCGGGTACTCGCGTGGATAAAGGTGCAGAAATTATTGGCCCAACATGGATTAGCGATTGTTGCCATGTCCAACGAGGAGGTCGTGTGGTCAAAAGTGTGTTATTTGAGTACACGCGAGTTGGACAAGACTATAGTTTTGAAGAGATGATTGTTTGTGGCGAGTACTGTGTTGATCGGCATGGAAAAATGATGCACGTAGACGATGATGCTTGTGATTTAATTTGGTCAGATGCCCGAGAAAAAGTGATTTATCCAATGAACTACACGCAGGCAAGATTGTAATTACTCATAAAATTCTGCGTAATTACACTCAGGATTTATTTACTAGCTGCTTAATTTAGTTTATGACAAAAGTGTCACAAATTTGAAATTTTACTGCAAACAACATTGATTAAAATTGACACCTAATTTAAGTCAGGTGCAATTGGCGCTATGTCATACTCAAGTAAATTCAATCGCGCAACTACTAAATATCAAGGATTTACACTTCTTGAATTGTTAGTAGTGATGGTTATTATTGGCCTATTAGCTGGATATGTAGGTCCTAAATATTTTGAACAAATTGGTAAATCAGAAACCAAAACGGCACGCGCACAGATTGATTCTCTAGGTAAAGCGCTTGATCAATACAGAATAGATGTAGGTCAGTATCCAACTACTGAACAAGGATTAGCTGCACTCAATAAAAATTCATCGAATGATCCTAAATGGTCAGGACCATATCTAAAAAAGAATGTACCGAATGATCCATGGAATAAAGCCTATCTTTACAAGTCACCAGGAGAGCATGGTGACTTTGATCTTTACACACTAGGCAAAGATGGACAAATAGGCGGTGTTAAAGAATCTGAAGATGTAGTGAATTGGTAGCACAACGGCACTCATGGATTTTCAAGTTAAAGCAGTTCGGGGCAGAGAGGTTGTACTTTTAAGTATTACTGCAGCGCATGCCGATGATGCTATTGCTCAAGCCCAAGCCCGTGGTTACATAGCCATAGGGGCAACCACTAAGACAAATAGTTTAGCTAATACATTATCTAGTAACCAAAATAAAAAATTCCCCTTAGCCCTCTTTAGCCAAGAGTTATTAGCTTTACTTGAAGCAGGGCTCAACTTAGTTGAAGCCATTGAAACGCTTGCAGAAAAAGAACAACGATTAAATATTAAACATACGTTGGACTCTGTATTACAGGCGCTGTATCAAGGCCAAACATTCTCATCTGCGCTTGAGTTACAGCGCAGTACTTTCCCTATTTTATATATAGCTACAGTGCGAGCTAGTGAAAAAACAGGGGATTTATCTGAAGCATTGAGCCGTTACGTGAGCTATGAATTGCAATTGGGGTTAGTGAAGAAAAAGATAATCAGTGCATCTATTTATCCAGTTTTGTTGATGGCAGTTGGGGGGCTGGTCATTTTATTTTTGCTTGGATTTGTAGTACCGAAATTCAGTAGAATTTATGAAGGTACTGGTGGAAATTTGCCATTTTTATCACAGGTGTTGTTGGCTTGGGGTGTATTTTTAGAAAGTCATGGTCGAGAGTTACTAATTGCGGTTGTTATAGGTTTAGTTGCTTTAGTTTATGGGTTATCTCGCGCTTCATTAAGAAAATGGTTAGTGGAATTATTGTGGCGTATTCCTGCTTTGGGCGACCGATTACGCGTATTTCAACTAGCACGATTTTATAGGACATTGGGCATGCTATTGAAAGGTGGCACGCCGATTATCGCTGCCTTGGAATCTGTATCAGGTTTACTCGATATTTCTTTGCGAACAAAAATGAAATCTGCTTCGGCAGCCATTAGTGAGGGACAGCCTTTTTCTGTGGCAGTAGAGCAAGTGGGTTTAGCAACTCCCGTTGCACTACGTATGCTTCGAGTTGGCGAGCGTAGTGGAAAAATAGGCGACATGATGGAGCGCATTGCTGCTTTTTATGACGAAGAGTTATCACGTTGGATAGACTGGTTTACCAAGCTTTTTGAACCTATTTTAATGTTGTTAATTGGTTTAGTGGTAGGGGTAGTAGTGCTATTGCTTTATATGCCAATTTTTGAACTAGCGGGGAATATCCAATGAGCGCCTTGTTAAATAACCAAGAAAATTTTTTAGGTGAAGTTAATCTAAAAGAAGTCCATATCAGTGAAATGGACTCTATTAAATTAATGCCAGATTTAATAATAGCCTCGCAAATAAAGCAGGCTAAATTACAAGCTCAGCTACAGCAACGTCGCACAATTGAGGTGTTAGAAGAACTTACAGGATATGACCAAGAGTCATTCTTAATCGCACTTAGCCGGACATTACATTTTTCTGCAGTGAGTATGAAAGAGCTCAATGACTTGACTGCAGATTTCGAGACTGTTTCATTTTCAGCGGCACAAAAGAAAGAGTGTTTAGCTTTTAATTCTACAAAAAATGATTTAATTATCGCCTTTGCAGACCCTTTTAATGAAAGTCTTCAAGAGTGGGTGATTGAAAATATAAAACGCCCATTTACCTGGCGGCTAGCGCATCCTAAAGACATTGCTGCATTTTTAGCTCGATTTGAAGAAACTATGCGAGCTATGGATGATTTGCATGACAGTTCAAATAATATTGCTACAGAGGCAGATGAAACCGTAGTGAATTTATCGTTAAAATCGATAAATGAAGATACAAACCCAATAGTAAAGCTCATCAACTCTACACTTTATGATGCGTTAAAAGTGGGTGCCAGTGACATTCATCTTGAATGTTCAAGTACAGGTTTATCAGTGAAATACCGTATTGATGGAGTGATGGCAAGCGTAGGTGGGATGCAGGGCTCAGATAGTGCCGACCAAGCAATATCCCGTGTGAAAGTCATGGCGCAATTAGATATTGCAGAGCGACGAATCCCACAGGATGGCCGTTTTAAAGTGGTTATACAAGGTCGCGAAGTGGATTTCCGTGTCTCGATTATGCCAAGCGTGTTTGGTGAAGATGCTGTGCTGCGGGTCTTAGACAGAAAAGCATTGTCAGAAGAAGCGCAGGGCTTGAGCCTGCAAGCATTAGGATTTGACGCAAAAATAATTAGCCAGTTTCGTCGACTTGCCAAAGAGCCTTATGGCATGGTTCTGGTGACAGGGCCTACAGGCAGCGGTAAAACTACTTCATTGTATGCAGCAATTTCTGAAGTCAATACTGGACACGACAAAATAATCACAATTGAAGACCCTGTTGAATACCAATTACCAGGCGTCTTACAAATTCCTGTGAATGAAAAGAAGGGCCTGACTTTTGCACGTGGTTTACGCTCTATTTTGCGTCATGACCCAGACAAAATTATGGTGGGTGAGATTCGTGACTCAGAAACTGCACAAATTGCTGTACAAGCGGCACTGACAGGCCATTTAGTTTTTACTACCGTACATGCCAATAGCGTTTTAGATGTGATTGGTCGTTTTATGCACATGGGTGTAGACCCATATAACTTTGTTGCGGCAATGAATGGCATCATGGCGCAAAGGCTCATTCGTACCATTTGTCCACATTGTGCTGAAGACTATCAGCCAGATGATCAATTGCTTCTTGATTCAGCCATTACACCAGAACAGTCTAATCATATGCACTTTAAGTTTGCCAAGGGCTGTGGGCATTGTCGTGGAACGGGTTATCGCGGCCGCAAAGCAGTTGCGGAATTACTGATTCTAAATGATGAGCTTCGCGAAATGATTGTAGCTCGTGAGCCTATTCGTAAATTAAAAGAGGCTGCAAAAAGAAGCGGTATGCACACAATACGTGAAGCAGCACTTGAAGCTGCTGGAAACGGCCTTACTACTTTACAAGAGATTAATCGTGTTACGTTTATTGCCTGATTTTATGAGGCCTATTTTTTTATCATCTACCAAGATTTTGGTAGGGTTAAGTGCAAACAGTCTTGCTGTCATCAAGCAATCAGGTGTTTTACAAAAACGTATAATTGATCAGCAGCACGCATTACTTGCCTCTACAAATGATGCACAAATCTGGCAACGTGCAATTAACGCGCTTGATAGCCTGCTTGCCACAATGCAAGTGAAACCAAATGATGAGATTCATATAGTCTTAGCCAGTAATCTTGTACGTTATTTGGCATTGCCTACTCAGCAAATATTAATGAACTCGTCTGAAAAGCTTGCTTATTCAATTGCTGCGTACCGTGAAGTCTATGGTTCAGTAGTGGATGAGTGGAAAATTCAACTTGATGATGCGCCACCACATCAAGCCACTATAGTTGCTGCTATCGATAAAAATTTATTGGTAGCGCTTACACAAGTATCACTCAAGTATCAGCTTAAATTGATTAGTATTAGTCCTTACCTAATGTCTGCATTTAACTTTCTAGCAAATCAAATCGGTAAAGCAAGTGGCTATCTAGTCATTGTGGAATCTGAACGTTTGTTATTGATTAGTTTGCATAAAGGGCAATGCGAAAATTTGAAAGCTTTTGCAGTGGATGTCGATTGGCAAATTGAATTAAATCGTTTGTTATTACGTGAAGCATTACTACAAGAAAATAACTATCGCGATGTTTTAGTTTATGCGCCAGCACAAAAAAATATTGTTTTAAATGAGGTGAAAGGCTGGAAAGTTAAGCGCATTGACTCAGTGCGCATAAATCAACGACAAAACAGTATATTCACTAACAAAACAGTATCTAAAAAAACTATAGATAATCCTCACTTTTCTATACTTGAGGCATCAATATGACTCAAAAGCTGAATTTAGCATTTATCCAGCAGCCTCTTTTTTCCTTATATTCATGGACTGGATTAGGAGTACTGGTTTTAATCGTGAGCTTAATCGTTGCTAATTTAACGTGGCAATCTTATCAAGATAATCAAACTATCTATCAAGAGATTACAGCGAAACTAAATCTGCACAATCACTATAAAAAAAATGTAGCTAAAGTGGTTGTAATCAATATTCCAACAGAAAAAATAAAAGAGGTTCAAGAAGCTGTGAATTTTCTGATTATTCCTTGGAGTTCTTTATTATTAAATATTGAACAATCTAATATTCCTGATATTGCATTACTTGGCTTGGAACCAAGCATAAAAAAACAACAAGTATTAGTGACAGGTCAGGCTAAAAATCTAGAGACAGTATTCAGTTATGTTAAACAGCTAGAGACGCAACCTGTGCTATCGCAAGTGTATTTGCAAAAGCATAGTATTGACGAGGCCGATGTTTCAAAGCCTGTAAATTTCACTATTTTAGCTAAATGGCAAATGTCTCAAGAAAAGCATAGCCATGAATAAGCTAAATTTACATTATTGTTATTGGCTATCAGGTAAATTTGCAGAAAAGCTCAGTGTATGGGGTATTTTAGGATTTCTTATATTCATGAGTTGTGTAATTTTTTATCTAGTACAAGTCGTGCCATTAGAACAAAAAATTAAATATGCACAGCAAAATATGTTTGCTCAAAATCTATTACAGGATGAATTAAGCAATTCAGAAAATAGAAAAATAGCTTTAAAAAACAGAAATACAGTGGTGAATGAAAAAAAACTCACTGATAGCCAAACTCAATCTCAATTAGCAGACCCTGCACAAGAGTTGATCAAGTTTAATGAGATGCTTCCCAATGGCGCTAGCCTACCTAATTGGTTAAGCTTGATTGATAAAGCTGCAATAAAACAACATTTGATATTAAACCGTGGGGATTACAAGCTAACCCAAATTAAGCAAGATAAAACCAAAAAAAATCAGTCATCTCGTTATGAAATTGTATTGCCAGTGACAGGGCAATATACGCAAATACGGCAGTTTATTGCCAATGTCTTGCAGCTTCAGCCTGCACTTGCGCTAAGTGATTTACAAATTAAACGTGAAAATACACTCGCACCATTGGTTGAAGCTAGATTGGTATTCGTGTTATTTTTGAAAGATAACTCATGGGCAAAATGATTCAAGCCAATGCTAGTCCCAAATCATCTAATAAATGGTTAATTAGATTACTGTTAATCACAGTGATGCTTACTGTTTGGATGGCGTTAAGAACTAACCCCACCAATGACGAAGCAAATGAGCTTGAAGTCAAACATAACGATTTGCCAAGAAAAATTCAACCGTTAATGACAGGGGAATTAAATATAGCAATTAATCAAAATAATCTGATTCCTTGGCAAGAGCTTAAACGTGAACCATTAACAGATAAGGCCAATAATCTATTTAAGATTCATTCCTGGCTCGTTATTCCACCGGTAAAAAAAATAAAACCATTACCTCCGCCACCCCCTGTAGCACCGCAAGCGCCATTTACTTACTTTGGAAAATTAGAGGATTCTCCAAAGGGTACCCTGATATTTTTGATGGCGAGCGACAAACTATATTCAGTGGTTAAAGGTGAAAATATTAACCAGCAATGGCGGCTAGATAATGAAGAGGAAAATATTTTAAGGCTTACTTATTTGCCACTAAACCTACCTCAAGTCGTATCAAAACTTACAAAAACATTAGCGGCGCCTGCTCTTGCAGACATGAATCAGTAAAAAGGATTTACCAATGATATTTACCAATAAGATGCATCACCTTAAACAACGATACCGATGTCGATTGCTTATTACGATGCTTATTACACAAATTGCCAGTTGTGCTTTTGCACCATGGGATAAATCTGTAGACAAAAATAAAACACCAGAAGTGCAAGTGGCAGAGGCTCAAGATAAGATAAGTAAGCATCCCGAAGTAACTGTTAACCGTAAAAATCTACTAGTCACGAATGAATTAGCCTCAACTAAATTACTTCGCCAGGCAGAGCAAGCACGTTCTAAAGGCCTATATGACCAAGCTAATACACTATATGATCGCGTGCTTGATTTTTTACCAGATGAGCCTTCTGCAATTAGTGGAAAATTATTAGTTGAGCGAGAGAAATCACAATTAAAACGACTGGATAAAGCTATTGAGCTTGCGGACAATAATAAACTAGAAGATGCTAAAGAGATTGTCCACGACATATTATTGGAAAGCCCGCAGCAAATCCAAGCGTTGAATTTACAGCAACGTATCAACGAAAAATTAGCACCAACTAAAGCACAACCGCCACAACTCAAACCTCAGTTTGATAGGCCCGTCACTTTAGAACTACGTGACGCGAATATTAAAGTGGTATTTGAAGCTTTATCACGTGCTACAGGCATTAATTTTATTTTAGACAAAGATATTAAGCCAGAAACAAAAGCAACAATTTTTGTTAAGAAAGCGCGTATTGAAGATGCTATTGAAATGGTACTTTCAAGTAACGGCTTACAAAAAAAGGCATTGTCAGAAAATTCGGCATTAGTGTTTCCTAGCACACAGGCTAAATTAAAAGACTATCAAGATTTAATGATCCGTAGTTTTTATTTTACAAATACAAATGCTAAGCAAGTTTCCACTTTACTTAAAACAATGCTCAAAACAAAAGACATTTTTGTAGACGAGCGTTTAAATATGCTGGTGATGCGAGATACTCCTGAGATCATTCGAATTGCAGAAAAGTTAATTGCGGCAAATGATTTAGAAGAGCCAGAAGTGATGCTGGATATTGAAGTGTTAGAAGTTAGCCGAAGTCGTTTGCAAGAACTAGGGGTTGAATTTCCAAATCGTATTGCTGTAAATAGCTTAATACCAATTACCACTGTTACCTCAGCAACCGGGGTAGTGGCAAGTTCAACAGTCAACACAGCATCACAATTGACTTTAGGAGGACTGCTCCATCTCAATCAAAATAGATTTGATGTATCTCCAAATCCGGCTGTGAATTTTAGAAAAATCACTGGGGATGTCAATTTACTTTCTAACCCTAGAATTCGTGTGAAAAATAACGAAAAAGCTAAAATATTAGTGGGTGATAAGGTGCCTATCATTACAACTACTTCTACGGCCAATGTAGGGATTTCAGAAAGCGTGCAATATGTTGATGTAGGTTTGAAGCTTGATGTTGAGCCTCGTGTGACACTCGATGATTATGTCAATATTAAAATTGGTCTAGAGGTTAGCTCGCTTGGTGAAAAAACCATTACTAAAAATGGCGCAACGGTTTATACAATCGGTACTCGCAATGCAAACACTGCATTACGGTTGAAGAACGGTGAAACACAAGTATTGGCTGGTTTAATTTTAGATGATGAACGGAAAAACGCTAGTAAGTTACCGGGTTTAGGTGATATTCCATTATTAGGCAGATTATTCGCTAATCAAGAAGATAAAAAAAGCAAAACAGAAATTGTATTGGCTATAACGCCAAGGATAATCGGCAATATAAGACTACCCGAAGCAGAAGTAGCCGAGTATTGGTCGGGTACAGAAAATTTAATCACTAATAAACCATTAGTAAACTTACCTGTAACTGCTTCGCCTTTAAGCCCTCAGGACAAATTAAAAGAGCAAATCCGTTCACGACAGTCTCAAACCAATGCAGAGTTAGTGCCGCCGGATGCAACGCAGGAAGCCCCTACAAGCCAACCACCGGTAGCAACCCCAGCGGAGACTTCAAAATCGCAAAATGTACCTGAGGCAAGTCCTTCGGCATTACCTCAACAGGGGGAGTTGCAAGATTTACCACCTCCTCTGATAGATCCATCAAATCCACCGTTAGCACCATGACAGAGCGAGCTGATAAAGGTTTTACCTTGATTGAATTAGTGGTTACTGTCGCGATATTGGCTATTTTAGCGAGTGCTGCGATGCCTATGTTGCAAGTAAGTGTGCAACGTGTAAAAGAAAGTGAATTACGTGCAGATTTGCGCCAAATTCGAGATGCGTTAGATGCTTATAAAAAAGCATCTGATGAAGGTCATATTAAAAAAACTATTGAGCAAACTGGATACCCACCGAATTTAGATGTTTTGGTGAATGGTGTCACAGATGAAAAAGACCCGAATAAGCATAAACTTAAATTCTTGCGTAAAATCCCAGTAGACCCGATGAATAGTGAGTTTATCACTATCGATAAGCCTGAGACTAACTGGGGATTACGAAGTTATATTAGCGAAGCGGATAACCCAGCTGATGGTGATGATGTGTATGATATTTATTCACGTAGTCAGCAAATAGGCACCAACGGGATTCCTTATGCAAAATGGTAAACATCTTGTTTTAAGGGATTCATGCCAACTCAAAAAAAAGTGGTTAATTCTGAAAGGATTTACGCTAATAGAGTTACTGGTTGTTTTAGCTATTTTGGCGCTACTGCTCACTTTAGCTGTGCCAAAATATTTTAACAGTATAGAACGCGCAAAAGATGCGACGTTAAGGCATGACCTCAGTACCTTACGTGAAAGCATAGATAAATTTTATGCGGATAATGGTCAATATCCTAAAACTTTAGATGACTTAGTAGACCACAAATATATTCGCCAAGTACCTGTAGATCCTATTACTGATAAAAGTACGACATGGATAATTATTGCCCCAGAACCGCCTTTAGAGGGCGATATCTATGATATTCATAGTGGAGCGACTAGTCTTGCTAAAGATGGAAGTCGCTATGCTGACTGGTAAGAAAACACTTAATCTTGATTATAAAAATAAAGGTTTTACATATATAGGCCTATTAGCAATTATTGTGATTGCAGGAATAGGTTTAACAGGTGTCAGTGTAGTGTGGCACCAAGATATGCAGCGTGAGCGTGAAAAAGAGCTTTTATTTATCGGTGAGCAATTTCGACTAGCTATTGGACATTACTATGAGGATACCCCTAGTGGCGTAAAGCAATTTCCAAAAAAGTTGGAGGATTTAGTCATTGATAATCGCTTTCCAGTCGTTAGGAGACATTTACGTAAGCTTTATTCAGACCCCATTGGTCGTAATAAGCCATGGGGTCTAGTAACGCAGCAAGGTCAAATTATTGGTGTTTATAGCTTATCAGTACAAACTCCCACTAAGAAGTCTGGTTTTGAACCTATGTATGAATCTTTTAAAACAGCAAGTGAATACAGCGATTGGAAGTTTATTTATAGCCCCGGCACTATTACTTCAAATACGCTAATAACTAGCCAGTCTGCTGAATAATTTAAATAATATCAGTATTGCTATAAATACTGCCTGTAATATTTAAGTACTTTTGGAACATAGTTCAGCGTTTCAGAGTAGGGCGGAATACGATCTCCATATTTTTGGACGGCGGCTGGCCCTGCATTGTATGCAGCCAATGTTAATTGTAAATCACCTTTAAATAAATCTAGTAGTTCACGAAGATATTTTGCACCCGCTAAAATATTTTGTTTTGGGTCGTTTTTATTTAATACTTTAAAGCGTCTTGCTGTGGACGGCATCAGTTGCATCAATCCATATGCACCTCTGTTAGAGGTGGCATGCGGATTATGTTTAGATTCAACGGTGATGACTGCATGAATTAATGCAGGATCTACAGCAGTTTCGTTTGCAGCGAACATTACCTCCCTGTTAAAGGGTAACTTTCTTGCGCTCATAATGTTTTCTGATAAAACATCAGTAACTGATTGCGCATCAACTTGTTCTTCAATTTTTACCGTATAGGATTGTTCAGACCGAATATTGTTAATACTAATTTCGTCTGTTTTGGATAAGTCTATGTAAACATCCGCCTGTGCTGAATTGCATGTAATGACTGCTAAAAAGACCAACATATTTAATATCAATATCTCAGGTGATTTTTTTTGAGAGTCGCCTAAAAATTGGATGAAAACTTTATGCATGTGCAAAGTGTGCATCAGAAATGTTACAAATTTTATTTTTAATCTGATAAAAATCTATTGTAAGTCTAAGCGCTATTCACATTTGTTGATGATTATCAACAAATGCTAAACAACTAGTCTTAACGGGCTATGCAAGTAATATAACAATGTCATTTTCATTATCAACACTATTGTTGTTGATAAGCCATGATGCCTGCCGATTCATTGAGGAAAAGGTGTTTGTTTTAGCAACAGTCAATCAATCTATTTTCTAAAAGGATGAAATGATGCAAAAAACAACACTTATTCAAATTTTGGCGACTAGTACAATACTTCTTTCAGCATTAAGTGTACATGCGGAGTCAGACGGCAACCGTGGCTACGTTGGAAGAAACGCAAATGGTTGCAAAGGTTTACCAAGCTATGAACAACTTAAGTCTGCATTAGTTAGTGCTGTTGCAGCAGATTCAACAGGATTTAATTTGAATATGTGGGCAACAATTGTTGATCGCGATGGCGTAGTTTGTGCAGTTGCTTTTTCAGGTGCTGACAGAGGATCACAATGGCCAGGCAGTCGCGTCATTTCAGCGCAAAAAGCCAACACTGCAAATGCATTTAGTTTAGATGGCTTAGCATTGTCTACAGCTAATTTATATTCTGCAGTACAAGGAACATCAGATGCTAGCCCACTCGGAGGAAGTTTATATGGCTTGCAGTTTAGTAATCCTGTAGATACTGCAGTGGCTTATGGTGGGAACCCCGCAGCAGTTGGAACTAAATTCGATCCTATGGTTGGTAATCGCGTAGGTGGAATTAATGTATTTGGTGGAGGGTTAGCACTTTATAACAGCTCTAAAAAAGTAGTTGGTGCGTTAGGTTTATCTGGAGATACTTCATGCGCAGATCATAATCAAGCTTGGTTGGTACGTAAAAATTTAGGCCTAGATAATCTGGCTGGTATTGGCGGAGTATCAGGAGATGCAACGCGTCCCGATAATATTGTGTATGACAGCATTAATGGGAATAGCAATAATATTACCGATGGTTGGGAGCAGCCAATTTGTGCCAATACTAGCAACCCAACTAGCTTGCCAGCAGTAAAGTAGCTAGTAATTCAGCATAAAGTAAGTCTGTGCGATATTAATACCCATAAACAAAATTATTTTATCGCACAGATATCTAATAAAAAAAATTAAATAGAACTAGTTTTTCTGTAAAAGTTGTTACAAAACTGTAAGAAAAATACAACTTAACCTTAATACTCATGTAACTAAACAAGTTAAAAATGATGCAACTTTTGAGATAAGAAGAAGAGTCATCATTACTTACGTCGATAACGATATACAGTCGAACAACGATACAGGCCTAACTACAGAACAAAGTGTAGTTTTTATGGATGTAATCGCTGATTCACTGCGTGTATCCCAACGTTCACATCTGTTTAATTGGCTTCAGGGTAGCTTTCAATATTTGCTCGGCCATGAAGTAATGATTTGCGGCGTCAAACTATCTGATCATGATGCTTATCATTATGAATACTTTACCAGCACACGCTATTTTAAAGATACTCATTTCAATGAAGTGATCAAACAAGATGTTGGTATTGTAAGTAAAGCAGTTAATTTATGGAACGCTACTGCATTACCTGTATTTATCAATGATCAATCAAAAACAGCTAATTACAATAATTATTCAGTATTTACTTTTGCTGAAGCTGATTTAAAAAACTCAGAACTTAATAGTTTTGTCGCACATGGTTTTGGTGATAATCACAGCAAAATATCAAGTGTGGTTATATTTGCTAGATTACACAAACAACTCAATTCAAATCGTGCTCATATTTTAGCGCTTATTATGCCGCATCTTCACAGCGCTTTAATACGTGTAACAAGTAATAGGACTAATACTGTGATGAACGCTAACCAAGTCACTATTAATATTACAGGCAGAGAGTCAGAAATATTACAGTGGATGCATATGGGCAAAACTAATTGGGAAATTTCTACCATTCTTGATATCAGTCCACTTACAGTTAAAAACCATGTGCAAAATATTTTACGCAAGTTAGATGTTCAAAA
>JACMNP010000189.1 GCA_014378495.1 Methylotenera sp.
ACCTAAATCGCCACCGTTTGATGCGGTACTATCTTCTGAAAACTGTCGTGCCAATGCTTCAAATTTCTCACCATTATCAAGTCGTTCTTTAATGTTATCCATTTTAACTTTGGCATCTTTTTCAGACATGACCTCTGAAAGCTTGATAAGAATATGACGTGCATGCGTTTGGTCAATAACTAATGGGGAGCTGCCGCCACGCTTATTTGTAAGCTTAAGAATATGGAAACCATTTGGGCTGCGCAATGCGGGTGAAATATCACCAACTTGCATCGCTTTTAAGGCATCTAAAAATAAAGCAGGCATTTGCGCGCCACTTTTCCAGCCTAAATTTCCGCCTTCTAATGCATTTGGTGCATCAGAAAAGCTAGCAGATACTTTAGCGAAACTAGTACCAGCTTGCAGTTGGGCAATAGCTTCGTCTACCTTTGCTTTCGCTTTTTGCACATCTTCCGTTGCACCTTCTTCAGGCGTACGGACTAAAATATGTGAAATCTCAAACTCATCTTGGCTTTCGTTGCTAGAAGCTTGCGTTGTTAAATAGTTATCAATTTCAGATTCAGTGACATTTACGCGGCCATCCACTTCGCGCTCACGCAAGCGCGCAATAGTAATTTCACTACGGATATCTGACCGAAACTTACTCATGGTGATACCGTCTTTAGCCAGCGCTTCACCAAACTCCGTCAGTGTCATTTGGTTTTGTTCAGCAATACGCTCTACAGTTCTATCTAGTTGATTATCATCTACTTTTAAGCCTGTTTGTGCCGCATATTGTAACTGTAGCGCATCTGAAATCAGGCGTTCTAGAATTTGCTTACGCAATACACTTTCTTCGGGTAATTCAGTACCTTGCTTTTTAAATTGTGCCGTTACAGTGCGAATCCGGCTTTCTAATTCTTGTTCTGTTACCACAGACTGGTCAACGATTGCGACGATACGATCAAGTTTAATGACCTCTGCGGCTTGTGCACCTAGATTACCCATACTCATTGCAGCAAATGCCAATGCAACAACACTGAGTAATGAGCACTGAGCCGAAAATTTAATCCAACGATGAAGCCAAATTTTATTCAAATTTCTAATCCAAATATTCATGTAGTCGCGCAAAATAATTACTCGTAATAAGGTTGTTGATAGGTGTCAGGAATTAGACCTGTGCTTACGTAGCCTGGAATATTCCGTTTGATAACATTCAACGGATTTGCGCCAATCGAGGCTAATCCACCTAACTCTAATTGAAAGAATATGGCATAGTTAGCATTCGCGGTTGCTGTACTTACGCGCTGAATGACAGATCTAGTTTGCCAGCAACCAGCATCATACTCTATGCCAGCAAGGGTTTCGATGTTTTGATTTTCACGCAAAGAATAGTTAACGCGGCCAACCCCATACCAGCCTTTACCAAGCGGCCATTGTGCAGATACATCGAACTGGTCAATACCAGCAGTGCCAGTCACATCACGTCTATAGCTATAACCTAGGTTGAGCGCTTTGCCAGGCTCTGGGTTGTAGCGACTAGTGACTGAAGTGCGTACTGAGCGAGCATCGTCTGTGTTGTATTGCCA
The DNA here is from genome assembly GCA_014378495.1 of Methylotenera sp. Classification (GTDB taxonomy): domain Bacteria; phylum Pseudomonadota; class Gammaproteobacteria; order Burkholderiales; family Methylophilaceae; genus Methylotenera. Next base: position 1,569 of record JACMNP010000189.1, read on the forward strand.
AAAAGCATCCAGATTCCAGCTGGATTTTAGATTGGCAGATAAGCCCGCAATAATATCGGAGCTATTGTTTTTTCTAAAATCAACGCCTGGTAATGCGACTACTTGGTCAGCAAAATAATAGCGTTGACCTACTGATAATGACAAGCGCTGAGTACCAGTGCTGGATTCAATCAAACGTGTGGTCAGAGCAAGGCTCAATTGGTTAGCATTGTTAATACGGTCATTGCCCGTGAATTGATTTTCACTGAATAATGTACTGAAGTTCAAATCGGCTTCACTGGTATCAAAAATTGGAATATTTGATTGCTTACTCTCTGGAATATACACATAGTACATTCTTGGTTCTATGGTTTGAGAATAGTCACGGTCAGCTACTTTAAAGTTACGATCAAAAAACAAGCCGCTGTCTATACTAAATATTGGTAGCGTACGCTCTTGAGTTTCTAAGTTACTGGCAATGTTATCCAAACTGTAGCTAGTATGATGAACGCCAAATTTGGGTGTGATGTAACCGTAAGATTGCGTCATAGGCAAGCTAATGCTTGGGTATAAGGTAAATCGTGTGCCTGTTGGTTTGACTGGTGCGTTTACATTGGTATCAAATGCGACTAATTGTGCGTATAAATTAGTGTCAACAGGGCCATACTCTTTGCCACCATTGAGGGTTAATTGTGGTAAGCGTTCATAAGGAAAAGATAGATCATCTAAGGTTTGGAATTTTTGTGCTAAGGCATTAAAATTCCAATTATCATCTGCGTAATCTACATTAAATTGTTGTGGCAAGTTAATGCGGCTGGTAGTGACAATACGTGTAGATAAGTCAGCAAAATATTGATTATCTGATACTTTTTCTAAGCTATAACCAGCAGACCAGCCATTGCCAAAAGTTTGCTGATGTTTCAAGTTGGCATAATAACGGGTAGATTCGGTTTGGTTATCATTTGGTAAATACTCTACGTTATCAATACCAGAAAAACTATCTTCTAAATATCTAAACTCACCTTGCATTTGCACGCCACGTTTACTCAACACGCGCGTCGCAAGAGTTGCATCCATGTTGGGTGCGATATTCCAATAAAACGGCGTAGATACCTCTAAGCCACTGCGGCTGGTGCTACCAATAGTGGGAGCTAATAAACCACTTTTACGCTGGTTATTGTAAGAAAAACTGATCCATGGTGTATAAAGAAAAGGCACACCTTTAAATTCGATATAGGCATTTGTCGCAACGGCTGATTCAGAATACTCATTGAGCACTAATTCTTTCGCTTTAATATACCAATCATCTACCCCTGCAGGGCAAGTAGTATAGCGCGCATCTATTAAACGCTTTGTATCCTGACCTTCAAAAAGCACTGCTTTTGCATCACCTCTAGATTCTGTAGACGCCAATAATGATTTTTCTGTTAATGCTTTAGTGTTTTGAGTAGCGCTTTGACTACTATCTAATTGAATGACATCAGTGATACTTGCATTATTTAATATCGATAAATCAATCGCTGGCAATAGGCTTTCATTACCAATTTGTTGATTTTGCAGATTACCTAGTTTTTTAGAAAAAGTTTCAGAGCTGGCTGCCGCCAATTGCGGGACATTTGGTTCTGCAGTTTTTAATAAAACTATCGAAGCATTTTTCATTTCACCAATGCCTTCAGATAAACGCATATGTAACTCAGGCCCTGTAATATTGCCATTACCTACGTTAATCCGTGCATTACCCACCACATGTAATTCATCATTTTGTACATCGTAGTCAATTACATCGCCTAAAACCGTTTGCTTACCTCGCGTAATTGAGGCGTTGCCTAGCGCACGCATTTTTCTATCGAGATGTAACTCTAATTTATCGCCATCAATGACTAAGGCATCACCAGACACATCATCAGCTTGCACAGTTTCGCTATCAGCTTGTGCACGTAAGCTGCACATGAGTAAAGCAGCAGTAACGCCAGCGAGCAAACGGCTTTTCAGCATGAAATTATCACAGTGATAATGGCTG
>JACMNP010000190.1 GCA_014378495.1 Methylotenera sp.
AGCTGGCATCAATCACAAGACGCTGCTCATCGGCAAACTTATAGCGCCATACTAAATGGTTATTACGCTGTTGCGTTTCTAAACGATCATCAAATATTTGAAAAAGATAAAACTCATTATTTTCAATGGCGCGAGAGCCTATTCCCAAGGTAATTGCATCGCTAGGGTCATGCCCTAAATCATAATATTCCTGCAAGTTAGTGCGCGCAATACCCAAAATTGCAAAGTTCTTATCGCCGATTTCTGTACTTACACTTTCAGCAATATAACCCTTTGTTGCTAACTGCACAGAAAATGTTGGCCGAATATAAGTAAATGCTGGGCTATATGCATATCCCACACGTAACTGGCGAAAACCATCTCTATCGCCATACTCCCCTACCCAAGCCGTATGCACATCATAATTAGCCCGTAAATTCACGTCGATAGCATTGTTATCGTCAGACGCACCTAAATAAGTGGTGGTAAATTTATAGCTCACTTTTGCTGGCTCAGCGGGAGTAGAAGAATCAACCGAACTATCTGCAGCATAGGCGCTACTAAAACTCAGCAGGCAAGCTAGTAAACATAAGGTTGGCGTAACAACTTTTTGAATATTCATCATAGATTTTAAGAACATCACTTTAAAAATAAATTCGCTTCAAAATAAATAAAGCCATATTTAATCATACAACGTCATTCCCGCGAAGGCGGGAATCTAGGCAACGTGAATACAAATAATTTCACAATAAACAACGACTCAGGAGCACCACCAAAACTGGATTCCCGCCTACGCGAGAATGACGGATTGTAGATATTTAGAATGTAACTATCAGTGGTGAAATTGAAATGGTGTTGACTTTCAATCCCCTGCTAGCGCGCCTGTGTTGTTCAGTATCATGGGAGATTTCGGCAAGCGGCTGTCTGAGCAAAGCGAGTTTCCGATTGACGCCCATGAAGCTGAGCAACACAGGAATCAAGCGGTAGGGGGTAGCCTTTTCTTTGGTTTCTTTCTTTTGGCTAAGCAAAAGAAAGAAACTCGCTAGTCGCGCGAAAGCGACTACTCACACACGAGATGTAATTATTATTTGTTTATTTCTAGTTTGCTAATTAAGGCTCTAGCCTCAGTTAATTGCTTTAGATTCATAGGTTCAAATACTGAATCTTCTAAACCATGCTTTTGCGCTTTACGATGATTCAAAAGCTTAAGTTCATACTCATGCCAAGTTTTATTATGAAAAACATTAAGCGTTGAATGACTTTCTGGCTCACCCCATAGCTCAATTATCCACGTAATATCTGTTAAATTTAATAGAGAAAGTTTGTTATACCCAATCTGATGATAAGTAAACGGAAGGTTTTTAACCACATCTCCTGGTATGGATTCAATTATGTTATAACCTGGCTCACAAAGAGTTTCCGAATATGGAACCGAAAATGAATCCATCACCGCAAGCCAATACAGAAGAGCTAACTCATCTTGATAAACATCTGAGTTTTTACGTTTTTCACGAACTAGACTTCGAATCGCAATCACAGCTTCTCTGAATGCGGCAGGTAGAGGCAAGTTCTGTATTGCGAACTGCAGTCTAGTAACAGGTTCACCTTTAAAGGCTTTTATTCGATCTGCCCAAAACTCGCCTACATAAATATCTTTTCGATGGCTTCCCCAAAACTCAAATGAAAAAGTATCTGCCTTATTTTGAGTAGATGTTTTAAGCCATGATTTCGACATATACTTTACCCCAACTCCACCTGCACCAAATTATCCGAAAACGTAGTCGAATGCCCCATATCCCCAAACTCCGCCGAACTAATACAATTCACCGTTCCCTCATTTAACTGCCGCCAATACCCAAGCGTCGCCACCACAATCCCCGGATTCACATCTTTCGTAATCCGCGCATCACCCTCAAACGCCCCACGATCATTAAACACGCGCACTTTCGCGCCATCTGCAATGCCGCGCATATCAGCATCTGCCGCGTTAATCATCACAAACTGCTCGCCCTGCCCTTTGATTTTTTCAGTCACGTTGGCATAGCATGAATTCAAAAAGCCATGGCTTTTCGGAGAAATGATACTTAACGGGTATTTGGCAGCTAATTCTGGGTTGCTCTCCGCAGATTCGCGTGAAGCAACATAGTCTGGCAATGCATCTAAATCTTCACCTGGCTGAAAGCCTTCATACATTTGGCGGAACGGCCCAGCGACAAAGTTTTTTGCGCCTTCTACCAAGAACATACACTTGCCTGTTGGCGTTGGAAATTTACCTTCTTTATGCGGCACGCGGTTGTCTTTAGTGCCTACGTTTAACCTTGCGAAACCATGCTCGCGCATATAAGCCAAATCAATGCCCTCACACGCAGGAGAATCCCAAGCGACATAATTTTCTAAACATTCAGAATCTGACCATTTGAAATTATCTTCTTCAAAGCCAAATCGTTTAGCCAAGCGGCGGAAAATCTCGTTATTAGGAATCGCTTCGCCTGGCGCATCTGCACACTTGGCATTATAGGTGAGGTACAAATGCCCCCATGAAAGAATCATGTCTTCCATCTCCGCGCCCATGGTGGCTGGTAGCACAAGGTCTGCATAGGCGGCAGTGTCGGTAATGAAATGGTCTGCCACGATGGTGAACAAATCTTCACGCTTTAAGCCTGCGATAATTTTGTCAGTTTCGGGTGATTGCGTCACAGGGTTGGTGTTCCACACCATCAGCGATTTAATCGGTACATCTAATTTAATCTCTTCTGTGAGTACGCGACCAAGTTGCAGAATATTCACCACTGGCGTGCCTTCTGGAATCAAATCTGGGCGAGAAATCACATCAAATTTATAGGGGTGCTCCCACACTGGAAATTGCAACGCGCCACCGCCTACATGGCGCCAAGCGCCTATCAGCGCTGGCAAGCAAGTCACCGCACGAATGGCTTGGCTGCCGCCATAGCTACGCTCTAGCGCAACACCTAGCCTAATTGCAGCTGGTGGCGTGGTGGCATATTCTCTAGCAAATTTACGAATGTCTTCCGCAGCGATACCCGTAATTTTCTCCGCCCATTCTGGTGTGCGGGTTTTAGCGCGCTCTGCGAGTTCTTTATAACCAACGGTATAGTTATCTACATAATCTTGGTCTACTAAGCCTTCTTCAATAATCACGTTCATCATCGCCATCACGAGTGCACCATCTGTGCCTGGCTTGGGCGCAATATGCCAATCAGCTTCTTTGGCGGTTTTGGATGCATAAGAATCGACTACGACCACTTTAACGCCTTTTTTCTGCGCCTCGTGAATGATGTGCCAGTGGTGCAAATTGGTAGAAACAGAGTTACATGCCCAAATGACGATGTATTTAGAGTGGATAAAACTTTCAGGATCTACACCAGCAGTCGGGCCTACAGTTAAAAGCCATGCGGTACATGAGCCTTCACCACAGAATGTACGTTCAGTGACTGTTGCGCCAAGGCGATTAAAGAACGCATCACCACCATTTAAACCATGCACCAAACCTTGGTTACCCAAATAGCTAGCGGGCATAATGGCGCGTGGGCCATTTTCTTTAATAATAGTTTGCCACTTACTTACGATGGTATCTAACGCTTCATCCCAAGTAATTCTTTCGAACTGTTTGCTACCTTTTGGGCCAGTGCGTTTCATCGGGTATAGCAAGCGATCTGGATGATAGTGACGTTTTTCGTAATCTTTTAGCTTGACGCACAAGCCGCCTCGCGTCATGGGGTGGTCTGGATTACCTTTGACTGAAATAAGCTTGTTATCTTTGACCGTATACACCATAGAGCAAGTATCGGGGCAATCATGCGGACAGCCGCCGTGAAAGGTTTTAACTGACTCATCTTGTACCGCATTACCAACTACAGCGCCATCAACCAGCTTGTTCATATATTACTCCTCGCTAATATTTGCACAGACTTAAGATTTATACGGACTACTTATGACTTGATTTTTATGCTATTTTATATTTTTTATATTCATCAATATATACCTGCCTGTATAGCATTGCAATGGCATAATTATCACTTACACATCAGCATTAAATCAACCAATTATCATGGCAAAAAATCAACCATTACCATTACTAGGCGGCATCACGCCAGCACAGTTTTTAGCCGAATATTGGCAAAAAAAACCGTTACTCATTAAACAGGCGATTGCCAACTTTGCAGGCTTATTAAGCCCAGAAGATTTGGCAGGTTTAGCCTGTGAAGATGAGGTACAGGCAAGAATCGTGCAGCAAAAAGGTGAAAAATGGTCGCTTAAAAATGGTCCATTTGATGATGCTGATTTTAGTCAACTGCCAAAAAAGGATTGGACCTTACTAGTACAAAGCGTGAACCATTATGTGCCTGAAGCAACTGACTTATTAAAACAATTTGATTTTATTCCACATGCAAGGCTTGATGATTTAATGGTGAGTTACGCGCCAGATGGTGGCGGTGTGGGGCCACATTTTGATAGCTACGATGTATTTTTATTGCAAGGCCAAGGCAAACGGCTATGGCGCATTAGCGAGCAAACCGATTTAACGCTAGTTGATGGCGCACCTTTGCGTATTTTGAAGAATTTTGATACTTCACAGGAATGGCTACTAGAAGCGGGCGATATGTTATACCTGCCTCCACAGATTGCACATTGGGGTATCGCTGTTTCAACCAGAAATGAAGAGGGTGATGCTGAAGATTGCATGACGTATTCCATTGGTTTTCGTGCGCCAAAAAACCAAGAGCTAGCCAGCGAATTTTTAGGATTTATGCAGGATAAGCTAGCGCAAGAAGAGTTGAAGCTAACCGGCATGTATCAAGATGCTGACTTAGCCTTACAAAACCATCCTGCTGAAATCAGTGAAGCCATGGTGAAAAAAGTCAGTGAGAATTTACAAAAAATAAAATGGTCAGATAATTATGTAGCTCAATTTTTAGGCACTTATCTTTCCGAACCGAAAGCGGATGTCATTTTTGACGTCAACAAAAAAATGACATTGCGCGTTTTTAGTGAAAAAGTGGCAAAACTCGGTATTGCGTTGGATTTAAAAAGCCAAATGCTATTTTTGAATATAGGTCTTAACGACAACATTAATATCCATTTTTTTATGAATGGCGAAGGTGTAATATTTGAAAATCAATCTGCAGAGATTTTAAAAGAGTTAGCGGATAAGCGTGTCATTAATGCAAAAAAGATTGATGATGCGTCTTTATTACAACAGCTTTATGATTGGTACATTGCAGGCTATTTATCTTTCGATTTTATTTAAGGTTAAAGCTATTCAAATAACATCATGAATAACATACTAGATCTCCCTCAAAACCAGATTCTGACGGGTGAGCGGCTGTACGCTGAGGCTATTAATATCATTTTAGCAAGCGCGCAGCATGAGTTGCTTATTTTTGACCAAGATTTAAGTCACGGCGATTTTGCCAGCTTAGAAAAATATGCATTAATTCAGCAATTTTTAAGCAAAAATATTACCAGTCGCCTAACAATCATTTTGCAAAGCACTACTTTCTTTACTGAGAAATGCCCGAGACTATTTGACTTGCTGCCATTATATGGCCATAAAATGACAGTACATGAAACTAGTGAAGCGGCTAAGCATGCAAAAGACTGCTTTATATTGGCGGATGCTCAGCATTACATCAAACGTATTCATATCGATCAAGCGCGCTTTAAATACGCACTTAATGATGAAGATAGTGTGGAAATGCTCAATACACGATTCAAAGAGTTACTTGAAGCCACACAAGATGTGATTGCTGTCACAAAACTAGGGCTATAAATGCTAGTTTTATAAAAAACAGGATTATAAAAACTGAATATGAAACCATTATTATTAAGACTATTGCTGATGTTTTGTGGTGCGATATTTTCTATGCAAACAATAGCTGCCACTGAATTTAAAATTATCACGTTACAACGTCGGTTTGCTGAGGATATTCTTCCAGCTATTCGACCGCTGGTTGGGAACGATGGCACCGCGACCGGTATACAGAATCAGCTGATTATTCGCACTAGTTCAGGAAATATGGCAGAAATCGAACAAATTGTGGCTAATTTGGATGTAGAGCGCAAAAATCTAAAAATAACAGTGAGCCACCAGAATAACCTACAAAACAAGCGAGATGGCGTGACTGTAAATGGCAGTAAACGATTTGGTAATGTCGAAATCAGTAATAATAGGTACCCTCAAAACAGCCGAGATGGCTTGCAAATCGGCGTTGAAAACAGTCAATCTAGTTCAATGAGTAGTGGCAATCAATTTGTGAATGTGATCGATGGCGAACAGGCATTTATTCGCGTAGGGCAATCTATACCGTTTACCCAAGAATGGCTGACATTGACACGCAGATATGCACGTATACAACAAAACACTCAGTTTGTGGATATCAGCACTGGCTTTGCTGTACGCCCACGAACGATTGGCGACCAAGTAGAGTTAGAGATTACCCCAAGAATCGCCAAACTAAACCAAAGTGGCTTTATCGATTTTGAAGAGCTCTCGACTGTTGTGCGGGTGAATCGTGGCGAATGGTTAGATTTAGGTGGCACGATGCAACAAAAAGATGATGTGAGCCGCGCGATTTTAAATAAACAAAGCAACAACCAGTCGCAAGACAATCAGCTTTCTATTCGCGTCGAATAATATAAATTGTGTGTTTTATGCATAAAAATAGGCATTTTTTTAACAATTGCGTGCCTACAGCCGAAAAATACTGGTTTTTTTCTTAATTGCTGGTAAAATTTGCGCCACTCGGTATAGCAATTTAGGTAAAACTGGAACGCAAGTGATATCTTAGCGCGGTTATCGAAAAAGTTTTTTAACTAGTAAACTCTAAGGAATTAAAAATGACACGTTCTATCCTACTTGCTGCATTATTGGCTCTTGCTATTACTGCTTGTGGTAAAAAAGAAGAAGCTCCAGTTGAAGCTACTCCTGCTGTTGAAGCTGCTCCTGCTGCGCCAATGGAAGCTGCACCAGCTGCACCTGCTGAAGCTGCACCTGCTGCTGCTCCAGAAGCTGCACCTGCTGTACCTGCTGCTCCAGAAGCTGCTAAGTAATTATTAGCAACTAGTCAGAAGCAAAAAAGCCGACTAATAGTCGGCTTTTTTGTGCTTGTCGTTTATTTTTAAACTATTACTGGTTTTAAGTGTTACTTGTAAAAATTAAGCGTTGATAGCGCGCCAGTCAAAACCAAGCATTTGATCGGCAATACCGATCCAATCCATTTCACAGCCTAATATTTTAGCTAATGCCGATTGCGCTAAATGCGGTGTATTATTTTTGGCACTTAAATGGGCTGCCACAATGTGCTGCAATTTACTATTATCTAGTTTTGCCAATAAATTAGCAGATTCTAGATTTTCTAAATGGCCTAGATCTCCACCCACACGCTTTTTTAATGCCCAGCTGTATGGTCCAGCTTGCAACATACTCGCATCGTGGTTACATTCCAGCATTAAGGCATTACAGCCACTGAGTTGCGCCTCAATATGCGGTGTTGTACGACCCACATCTGTTAGCACCCCTAAAGTATGTTTGCCGTCAGAAAAAACGCACTGTATGGGTTCGCGTGCATCGTGTGGCACGGGATATGGCTGCACCTGTATATCGTTAATGGTAAAAACATGGTGACTATCTATTAAGTTCAGCTGCAAATCATGTTGATTAGGCATATAGCGCCCCACCATTTTTAGCGTGCCGTAGGTAAGCCATACAGGAATATTATATCTAGCCGCAAATTTAAAGGCGCCGCCTGCGTGGTCATCATGCTCGTGTGTAATCACGATACCCGTTAGATCACCAGGCAATAGATTTAACCGTGCCAGCCTTAGCGTAGTTTCTTTAACACTAAAACCACAATCTAGCATCAATCTAGTATGGTTCACCTCTACTACTAGCGCATTGCCAGCACTGCCACTACCTAGTGAGGCAAAACGCATAGTATTTAAAACCCATAGTATTTATTGATGCTTATTTCAAATGACTTATTTTAATTGCTCGTACATCAGCGCCACAATACGGTTTGCAGTAGTGGTGGTAACGCGTACGCCATCTTTATCTACCACAGTCACTGTGGCATTTTCTTTATCACCCGCTGCTACCTTAATACGGTATTGTTTTTCTGGATTTGTTTTTTGTTTATCGTCAGTGCCCCAGAACTTAAGCTTCTCAACCATGCTTTTTTCTTCTTTAGGTGCTGTTTCTGCTGCTTTTTTGTCATCATCACCCCAGAATTTCAAGGTCTCGAATAGACCTTTCTTTTTCTTAGGTGTATCGTCAATATCGACATCGGCATAGCGTACAAAGAATATGCCAGTGGTACGATCTTTATCTTCAATAACAAAGCCAACTCTATCTAACGCCAACCCTACACGGCGCCATGCCCGATCATAGGGGTCATTCAACATTAAAGTCGCACTACCATCTGCCTCTTTGGTTACTTCAGCACGCTTCAATACGACTGCTTCAGCCATAATTGACTTAGCTCGTTGGTCTTCAATACCTAATTTCACCATTAAACGGCGTAATAATTCAGCATCTAGCTCAGCATCTCTGGCATCTTCTTCAGCGACTGTTTTTGCACCAGGCTTATAGCCAGTTTCAATTTCACCCAATTGCGTTTGTACTCTATTTTTACCATCATCAGGCGCACCACTCACTGAACGATGCGTCATATAAATTTCGGTAGTATTTGGTTCATTACCACGATCTAAGCGGGTTTTAAATTTCTTTTTATCAGCATAGCCGGATAATTTATCCAACCATTTATCAAACTTTTTACCCACGTTGCCAGAATCGTCTTTTTTGATTGCTTCAGAGTCAATCCACTCAGTTTCCATCACACCAAGTTGCGCGTTCTCTACGCGGACAGCAAAACCTTGGTCTATCCAAAAGTCGCGAATTACTGGCCAAACCTTCTCAGCTGGTGCATTCACAACTAACCAACGTTGGGCACCCGCTTTTTCCAGCCTGACGCCATCAGGTGAGCTCAGTACTTTTTCTACACCCACTTCTTGGCTTTCTTGGGCTTGGCTATAAGTAGAATAATTAGTGCTACCTGGAATAGAATACGCATCGGTAGTTGGGCTGGCAGTTAAATCTGGTGGCACTTCTAAAGGTCTTGCACGACCCGCACCTTTATAATCGGAAGTATTATCAATAAAAGGAATAGAATCGCAACTAGCTAAGCTAGTGATTAGTAATGTGTATATAACCGCTTGAACCATTCTTGCGGTTTTGATGTTGTTTTGTTTCATTCAGACCTCTTTGTAAATTCTTTATAAAACTTTACCAAATAATGATGACTATATGAATTATTAGCCCTAGATTAAGTTTTAAGACTTAGCTTATAAAATATTAGCGGGTTTGCAGGCATTGCGCAAAACCTCGTGATATTGCACTGATAAATCCACCATCGGCAATCTAATACCCGCTTTAATCAAACCCATTTGTAGTAACACCCATTTCACAGGCATCGGGTTAGCTTCAATAAATAATTTTTGATGCAATTGAAACAATTTGGCATTAATTTCACGTGCCGTAATTGCATCTCCCGCGGTGGCCGCTACACACATTTCGTGCATAAGTTTTGGCGCCACATTACCGGTGACCGTAATGACCCCTTTGCCGCCTAATAGCATTAACGACATCGCCGTTGCATCATCGCCACTTAACACTGCAAAATCTTTAGGTGCACGTAAAATAAGGTCTGTGCCACGCTCTATACCACCTGTTGCATCTTTAATACCAACAATATTGGGATGTGCCGCTAAACGAATGGTAGTGTCATTGCTAATATCACAGCCAGTACGGCCAGGTACGTTGTAAAGTATTTGTGGGATATCTACGGCATCTGCAATCGCTTTAAAATGCTGATAGATGCCTTCTTGCGTTGGTTTGTTATAGTATGGCGCTACCAGCAAGCAGGCATCTACGCCCAATGCCTTAGCCTTTTGTGTAAGTGTGATTGCTTCTTTAGTTGAATTGGCACCAGTGCCTGCAATGACTGGGACACGTCCATTTACTTGACTGACTGCGGTTTTAATTAACAAGCAATGCTCATCAAAATCTACAGTAGGTGATTCGCCAGTAGTGCCAACAATGACAATGCCATCAGACCCTTGCGTGATATGAAAATCAATCAGCGCATTTAAAGATGGAATATCTAAGCTACCATCTTCAAACATTGGCGTCACTATTGCTACCAGACTACCTTTAGTTACTGAACTGCCTTGCAACATACACAAACCTAAAGTATTCATAATCTTACATTTTAACTTAAAAGGCTATTAAATAAAAACCTTGTCAATAAAAACCTTGGTGCATAAACAAACGTGATGAAATCACTTTAGTTGGAATACATGATATTCAACACATACTATCTAAAGCGCTATAATTTAGCTTATATGTCTCAACCATTATCACTTCATTTGGCATCACAAAGCGCATTGAAAGCTGACACTCTAGTTTTGCAGATAGATGCATTGCTACCACAAACGCAGTGTACAAAATGTGGTTACTCAGGTTGTAAGCCTTATGCAAGTGCAATAGCAAATGGTGAAGCTGATATTAACCAATGCCCTCCAGGTGGCGATGCTGGCGTGCATGCCTTGGCTGATTTATTAGGCTTAGCTTACAAGCCACTCAATCCTGATCACGGATTACCCCAGCCTAAGGCTGTTGCATTTATTGATGAGAGTGCCTG
>JACMNP010000191.1 GCA_014378495.1 Methylotenera sp.
CGGCAATAGACCATGGTGTAAATGTTGCTCACGCAATGCACTTACGCTCTCCATTGCATGGCCTGACAAAAACAATTTAAGCATCTCATCAAACAAGCGGCTAGGCGGCACGTCTTGCAATAAATCTGCCATTTTTGCGATAGGTGCTTGCGTGGCAGGCTCAATTTTTAAGCCTAATTTTGCTGATAATCGTACCGCACGTAACATACGCACAGGGTCTTCTGCATAACGGGTTTCTGGTTTGCCTATCATGCGCAAAATGCCTGCTTGAATATCGGCAAATCCATTGTGAAAATCTAATATTTCTTGACTAGCTGGGTCGTAATAAAGCGCATTTGCAGTAAAGTCTCGGCGCACAGCGTCATCAATTATTGATCCAAATACATTATCTCGAATGATTCTGCCAGAATCAGTCACTTTAGAGTCGCCTTTAGAATCGCCGCTTTCTTCAAGATGACTGCCTCTAAACGTAGAAACTTCAATGGTTTCGTCACCAAACAATACATGTGCTAGCCTGAATCTGCGGCCAATAATGCGTGAACGTCTAAATACGCGATTCACTTCTTCAGGTGTGGCATTAGTAGCAACATCAAAATCTTTAGGAATGCGTTTCAACAGTAGGTCACGCACTGCGCCACCGACGATATATGCGTCGAAACCTGCTTTTTGCAAGCCATCAGTCGTTTTAAGTGCTGCACTACTTAATAGATTGCGATCAATTTTATGGGTTTTGTGCGATATCGTGAGTGCACTATTTGAGGCTATGTTTGTTTTTTTAACGGTCGTTTTTTTGGTGCTTATGACAGAGCGATTTGACTGCGTTTTTTGCGGTTTAGCAGCCTCAGCCTTAGCTTGATTGACTGGGGTGCTTTTGGGCTTAAAAATTCTATCTAACAGTTTTTTAATCATAATGAAATTATAACTTGATAGCCGTTAATTTGTAGTTTTACATTTAAAACCAATTACGCTGAAAAGCAGATTAATTGCAAACTTCAATTCATTTAAGCGCGTTCATTTTTCCACAATACATCGCTCACGCCAGCCTCTTTATTAATAGTACGGCACATCACAAACAACAAATCTGATAAACGATTTAAATATTTTAACGAGATATCGGTGACAGCTTCACTACGATGTAACTCAATCAGCTTACGCTCCGCACGGCGGCAAACCGTACGTGCAAGGTGGCAATAAGCCGCTGTTTTAGTGCCGCCAGGTAGAATAAATTCCTTTAATGGCGCTAAGTCGTCGTTCAGCGTATCAATCGCTTCTTCCAAATCATCAATGCGAGATTGCTGCAAGATCACATAACCTGGAATACAAATTTCGCCACCTAAATTAAACAAATCGTGCTGAATTTGTACGAGTGTTTCCACTAAAATATCTGGCACCGCCTCAGTCAACATCATGCCGATGACTGAATTTAATTCGTCTACATCGCCCATTGCATCTACGCGCAAGCTGTCTTTGTTGATGCGACTACCATCGCCCAAACCAGTCGTACCGTTATCGCCAGTACGCGTATAAATTTTACTAAGTCTGTTGCCCATATTGATACCCTTTTATTATGCGGTTAAACTACTTGCTAGCTTATAATCCAACTATTGTAACTGATGACGACCTTGCAATGAGCGTACAAACAACGAATCAATCTACTAGATCAATGGCCAACAACCCAATAGGCGTGCTTGATTCAGGCGTGGGCGGCATCTCAGTGTTAAAGCATATTCACTCACTATTGCCGCATGAAGCATTACGCTATGTGGCAGATAGTAAGTACGCACCTTATGGCAACAAAACCCCTGAACAAATTCAATCGCGCTGCTTTGAAATAGCAGATTTTTTAATAGGAAAAGATGTAAAAGCACTAGTTGTAGCATGTAACACCGCCACTGCAGCGGCGATTGATGCGATGCGTGAAAAGTATAGCTTGCCTATTATTGGCATGGAGCCCGCTGTTAAGCCTGCTGCTGCGGCAACTAAAAATGGAATTATTGGTGTACTAGCAACGGTAGGCACGCTTAAAAGCGCGCAGTTTGCTGCATTGTTAGAAAGTTATGGTCGTAATGTAGAGGTTGTTTCACAAGCTTGCATCGGTTTAGTAGAGTGCATTGAGCGTGGTGAGTTAGATACAAATAATACGATTAAATTAGTGAAACAATATTGTCAGCCATTATTAGATGAAGGTGCCGATACGATTGTTTTAGGTTGCACACATTACCCATTTGTCAGGCCATTAATTGAGCAGATCGTTGGGCCTAATGTAGTATTGATTGATACAGGTGCAGCGGTGGCGAATCAGCTTAAACATCGATTAGAAGCACTTGATTTATTGGCAATTGCATCAAGCCAAATAGCTAAAATAGATTTTTGGACTAATAGCGAAGTCCCAAATGCCGAGCTAGTCATTAAAGCTTTGTGGGGCAAGCCAGCAAAAATTAATGTTTTGTAATCATCAAGATTTTTTGCTCTGTGCGCTATCGCACAGAATATTATGCCCTTGGAGCGCATGATATAATCCAGAGGTTTTGAAAGTAGTTTTACATTTAAAACTCAATTAATTTTATCAGCAATTTCTATTAGCTATCAGGAGATTTACCATGTTTAAAAAAGCATTTGTATCATTATTAGCAACTTTATTTATGGCAGGTGTGATGGCAACACTGACAGGCTGTAACACAGTTGAAGGTGCAGGAAAAGATATTGAAAAGGGTGGCGCAGCGATTAAAAACGAGGCAAATGAAAAGAAATAAATTGATGATTCTAG
>JACMNP010000192.1 GCA_014378495.1 Methylotenera sp.
ATGCGTTCGCAATCTATTCCAGGCTTATCGATTGTGACCGTGATTTTTGATGAAAATACTGACATCTACCGTAATCGCCAAGTCGTCGCCGAGCGTTTAGCCACGCTTAGCAACCAATTACCTCAAGGCATTACCCCTAATATCACGCCACTTACTTCCTCTGCAAGCACCGTACTAGGCGTTGGACTTACTTCAAAAACACGGAGCCTTACAGAATTGCGTACTGTGGTGGATTGGACGATTGTGCCGCATCTGCTGGCGATTCCAGGGGTCGCCGATGTGAATGTGTTTGGCGGGAAAGTTCGGCAGTTTCAAGTACAAGCAGATCCTGAAAAAATGGTCCGTTATGGTGTATCAATTACCCAAATTGAAGATGCTGTTAAAAAAGCAACTGGCGTTCGGGGTAATGGTTTTATTGAAAACAAGAATCAGCGCATTGTGATTAATACTGAAGGTCAATCTACCACACCAGAAAAACTAGCGCTGGCTACCCTGCTGCATAAAAATGGCCAAACAATCAGAATAGGTGATATCGGCAATGTGGTGGAAGGTGCAGCACCTTCAATTAGCGCCGCATCTATCAATGAAGAAACGGGGGTGTATCTTTCAGTGCAAGGCCAGCTAGGTGCTAACACTCATGCGGTTACGCAAGAAATTGAAGATGCATTACAAGAGATTAAGCCAAGCTTAACTGCAGAAAACATCACCTTACACGAGGGTCTATTCAGGCCTGATAATTTCATTGAAGTTGCTATCAAAGGCGTGCGTACAGATATTTTAATTGGCTCTATTTTGGTCGTAACGGTATTATTTTTATTTTTATTCAATGCCCGTACAGCCTTTATTTCTGCCACCGCAATTCCACTTTCGTTACTCACTGCGATTGTAGTGATGAGTTATTTTAACATCGGCTTAAATATTATGGTGTTAGGTGGTTTGGCAATTGCATTAGGTGAAGTGGTGGATGATGCGATTATTGACACTGAGAATATTTTTAGGCGCTTGCGGGAAAATAGATTAATGACACCGCCTCTGCCAACCTATCAAGTGGTATTTAATGCCTCCATGGAAGTCAGAAGCTCGGTGGTTTACGCCACCATCATTGTTGCACTCGTATTTATGCCACTACTCACACTTGGAGGGGTTGCAGGTAAATTGTTTGCACCTTTAGGTTATGCGTATATTTCAGCAATTATGGCTTCACTAGTGGTTGCGCTTACACTTACACCCGCTTTATGCTATTTATTATTAGGTAATGCCAAGCTAGATGACGCTGATCCACCCATGATTAGGATTATTAAAAAATGGTATATAAAAATACTACATAGAATTGAAAAGCAATACAAAATAGTCATGGCTATTAGCTTTATATTGATTGCTCTTGGTCTCGGGATTTTGCCTTTATTCAAAAGTCAATTTATTCCAGCCCTGCATGAAGGTCATTACATTATGCACATGACCGCCGTGCCTGGCACTTCCGAACAAGCATCATTAACGATTGGTAAGCGTGTTTCTGCTGTGATTCGTAATATCAAAGGTGTTAAATACGTTACTCAGTGGGTAGGCCGTGCACCAAATGGTGCCGATACATTTGGTACGCATTACAGTGAGTTTGAAATTGAAATCGGTGCAGTTTCAGCCGAAGAACAACGACGTATTTTAAGCAGCATACGAGAAGAATTAACAGGTGAAACTGTAGACGACGATAACGACGGCAAGGCTGAGAATGGCTTTGTAGGCGTAAATTTTGCGATTAATACTTTCTTGACTGAGCGTATTGAAGAGACTATTTCTGGTTATGCTGCATCTACCGTTATTAATATTTATGGTAACGATTTAGATGCTTTAGATCGCGATGCTCAAGCCATTTCAGGCGTCATTCATCGGGTTAAAGGTGCGTCAGATGTACTAGTACAGTCACCACCTGGCACGCCGCAACTTGTCATACGGCTACGTCCAGAAAAATTGGCACAATGGGGTCTGCAGCCGACTGATGTGCTAGACAATATTCGCGCCGCTCATGAAAGCGTGCCGATTACGCAGGTCTATCAAGGCAATCGCGTCATCGGCGTTAGCGTGTTGTTAGAGGCAGAAGCGCGGGATGACGTGCAAGATACAGGTAATCTGCCGCTATTTAATTCTGAAGGTAAATTAGTACGGTTACGTGACGTTGCCGATATTACACAAGAGAATGGCCGCTCAAAGATTCTGCATTCTGGTGCAAAGCGCATTCAAACTGTCACCACTAATGTGGTTGGACGTGACATTGATGCATTTACCGATGAGCTTAAAAGTAAAATAAAATCTGATGTAGTGTTATCAGATGGTACTTACTTAGAGTTCACTGGCGCAGCAGAAGCCAATGCAAAGTCGCGCCAAGCACTCATTTTGCAGTCATTTTTAGCGGCTGTTGCAGTATTTTTAATGCTCTATATTGCATTCGGTCGGTTGCGTAATTTACTACTTACATTTGCCAATCTGCCGTTCGCATTGATTGGTGGCGTACTTGCTGTTTTATTCACAGGTGGATGGATTTCGCTAGGATCACTGGTTGGTTTCGTCACGCTATTTGGAATCACGCTACGCAATTCCATCATGATGGTATCGCACTATCAACATCTAATTGATGCTGAAAATTGTGTTTGGGGATTAGAAACATGCATCCGTGGCGCATCAGAAAGACTACCTTCAATTTTGATGACGGCATTAGTCACTGCGTTGGGTTTACTACCACTTGCCGCGGGAAGCGGCCAACCAGGACGAGAAATTGAGGGGCCTATGGCAACGATCATCGTGGGCGGATTAATTACTTCCACCATACTCAACTTATTGATTTTGCCTACAATTATGTTGCACTTTGGCCGCTTTGAGAAAGTACAAAATACGTTTGAAAAGACTTCTGGATGATTAGTTAATGCTGCAACCACTCACAGCACAGCAAAATAAAAGGTCTGTTGCTGAAAAATCAGGCTTACATCCACGTAACAAGCATCGTGGTCAATATGACTTTGAACAACTTATTCAGGTCAACACAAAATTAGCTGAATTTGTGAGACTCAATGACTACAACGATGCTTCTATTGACTTCGCTAATCCTCAAGCTGTTAAAACGCTTAATCAAGCCTTATTGAAGCACTTTTACAATATTTCAGATTGGGATATTCCCGAAGAATATCTTTGTCCGCCGATTCCAGGCCGGGCCGATTATTTACACTATGTTGCTGATTTACTGAGTATCGTGAATGGTGGGGTTATTCCATATGGTAAACATATCCGAGTACTGGATATTGGTGTGGGTGCCAATAGTATTTACCCCTTAATTGGTCAGCGTGAATATGGCTGGCAGTTTATTGGTGCAGATATTGACCCAATTGCTATTGTTAACGCGCAAAAAACAGTAAATGCGAACATTGGGCTTTCGGAAGTCATTAAACTGCGCTTGCAAACTTCTCCCACCAACACTTTTACAGGGATTGTGCAAAAAGAAGAGGCTTTTGACATTAGCATGTGCAATCCGCCGTTTCATCGTTCTTTACAGGAAGCGCAAGCAGGATCAGCGCGAAAATGGCAAAATCTTAATAAACATACAGGCAAAAATCAGGGCAAAAATCAAAGTAAAAATAAAGAAAAAAATGAACCAATCCTACTCAATTTTGGCGGTCAAAATGGAGAGCTTTATTGTGAAGGTGGTGAGGATGCATTTGTTAATCGAATGATCAACGAGACTACAATATTTAAAAGCCAATGCCTCTGGTTCACTACATTAATCTCAAAGGCCACAACCTTGCCCAGCGTGTATCGCGCACTTAAAAATGCCAAGGCCGTTACAGTAAAAACGATAGAAATGTCACAAGGCCAAAAGAAAAGCCGAATAGTGGCTTGGACTTTTCTAAACGCTACCCAACAAAAGAATTGGCGCAATAAGCATTGGTCAATTAAATAAGATTAATCATGTTTAATATACTTAAATCTAGCATCATCATTCGGCGTACCTTCTAAGGCGCCTGACTCTTTAGCAGGTTGCCAAGCGATTACTTGCTCTATTTTAGTGGCTAATTCAAAATCTTTATCAGTAATGCCTTTTGCATCATGCGTACATAACTTCACAATGACAAATGCGTAAGACACGGTTAGGTCAGGGTGATGCCAAGCCGCTTCTGCCAAATGCCCTATTGTGTTCACTACCATCAATGTTGCTTTCCAGCCGCTGGTTTTGTATTTGCGGCGTATCCAGCCACTTTCTAAATACCAATGTGGTAGTTCTGCTTTTAACTTTTCTTCGACTTCTTCAACTGAATAGACTTTATTTGATGACATACTTAAACACCTTAATCATTAATTACAGAGAATATTAACAAATAAGCCTTTTTCTTCAAGCTTATGTAAATCAAAACCTTGCTCAAATAAATGGTAATCGGCTTTATTTAGCAACCAAGTCTGATAATTTTGCCCAGTCGCGAACTCAACAAACTGGCTATCAATCAAGTTATCTTCAACTAATGTCTGTAATGGGGTGGAGAGTGCGTTCTGATAACTCGTTAACGGTTTAGATTTTACGAGAATCAATTGCTCAGCGCCTAACTTATTTGCTAACCATGCGCTTAAACTATCAGAAGTCACTTGCCAGTTTCTTGGAATAGTATCGTCAGCCAACACCATTTTACTTGGCAACCACACAATAGCTCGGTGCTGCCATCCACGTTCTGCGATTTCCAACTCACTGCTAGCAGTAGCAAGGCCAGCATTCATGCCCGCCATTAATAACCCAAATTGATCCATCGCTAGTAAAGCTAACTCATGTGCCGCACAATCGTTAATGTTGGATAGCTGCTGCGCTTCACGAACCGTATCTGCAAATATGCCGCCGCCAGGCACAATCACAATTTTACCGTCACTAAACTTTACTAAGTTTTCTAGCCAACTTGCAAGCTCTGGTTCACCAAGCAAGCTACCACCTATTTTTACTACCCACATGACGCTATTCCCCAAATCATTGTTTATTTTGGTAATAATTCAATGCGGCTCTACACAACTTTAAAAAGTTATCAGGATTTTTTGTTGCAAAAATTGACTGCAAATATTTATGTGTAGTTTGTTATTATTCATAAAACTCTCAATTAGATCCTTTGAAATATTTCATTGTTTTTAACATGCTAGAAGCTTTATCTAGCGTTTCAGCATACTCTTTTTCAAGGGTTGAGTCAGCAACTATGCCGCCTCCTGCATAAAAACTAATTTCACCCGTTTTAATATCTTCATTCGTGGCATACACCGCTGTGCGAATCGCGATATTTGTATCCATATTGCCATCAAAGCCAATATAGCCAATCGCACCACAATACACACCACGCCTATGCGGTTCCAGCTCTTCAATGATTTGCATGGCTCTAAGCTTAGGGGCACCAGTAATCGAGCCGCCAGGAAAGCAACCGCGCAATAAATCTATGGCAGTTTTACTAGCTTGCAAGGTTCCAGTGACGATACTCACTAGATGATGCACATTGGCAAAACTTTGTAATTGAAACAATTTATCGGCTTTGACTGAACCAGTCTCGCAATTTTTACTAATGTCGTTGCGTAATAAATCGACAATCATCAAATTTTCAGCTTTGTCTTTGATGCTCACTTGCAAATCTGCCGCATATTGCTGATCTTGCTTTTTATCGTCAGAACGCGGCCTGGTACCTTTAATAGGTCTAGTCTCTACATGATAACCCACCACTTGTAAAAATCGCTCAGGAGAGCCAGAAAGTACCTGCAAACCCCCGAAATTCATATACGCCATGAATGGTGCAGGACTAATTTCTCTTAACTTGTTGTAAGCAATCCAACTGTCACCAGCGGCCTGCGCAGCAAAGCGTTGCGCGAGATTGACCTGATAACAATCGCCTTCAATGATGTAATCTTTGACCTTGTTGAAAGCTTGAGCATATTGGTTAAAATCCATGTTGCTCGTCATAGGCGTTGTCAGTTTGAATTTTGTAGCACACGCTATGGGCGGCGCATCAAACAAAGCACACAATGCAGACCATCGATCATGCGTAGACTGCTGAAATCCATGAGAAACCAAACAAGCCGTTTTTTCACGATGGTCGACCACCACTACCCAATCGTAAATGCCTATCTTCATTTGCGGAAAAGACTCAGTTTGAAGAGCGAAATTTGGTAACTTCGCCTCTTGTCGCATTAAATCATAACCAAAATAGCCAACAGCTCCGCCGCTAAAAGGCAGGCTTGAGGATAAAGCTTTATATGGTGCTAATAAGCCGTTAAGTATTGTAAAAGGGTCTTCGTGACTAATCGTTACCTGACCATTTTGTACGATTTCAGTCAGCACTACATTCAAGTTTTCGGCTGTACTAATGGTGATAAATGGATCAGCCACTAAAATATCATAGCGGCCATACTCACCTTGAGGCTGACCACTATCTAAAAATATCGCCCACGGTTTGTGGCTTAAACGTGCAAATAAATTTGCAGTATTCGGCTGATATTCAAGATTATATTTAAGTGGGAACATACTCGTTAACGATTACTTTGTATTCATTCAATGCTAAATTTGCAACGGCAACAGCTGGTAAACAAACAGTAGCCCAGTGGGCTGCAGCTTCTAAATCGGCAAATTGAGCGTGGGCAATATGCGCTACATTTTCGCTTATTAGCTGTGCAACATCAACATATTGAATATTCATTGATGATGCAATCTCTTTTACTAAAAAACAGCCTACCCCTGCGCCAATCATTAAAATTTCGCTGATTTGATGATTATTTTTCATGCGTGAAAGGTGGTTACGCGCAACCGTAATCAAACGCATTAATTGCTCGGATTTAAACGCGCATGCTAATTCAATCCAATCTACTAATGTCGCATCCTCCACATCATGCCCTATCATACGCGCAATACGTCGCGCACTCGCTAATTCGCTTTTATCTTTGCCATCAGCAGTATCCGCCATATCATCGGCCACTTGTAAATCCCCAGTCAAGC